>CAYNHD010000005.1:0-32109 GCA_964396775.1 uncultured Thermoflexus sp.
AACTACATCTTCGGCAGGCTCACCCGGCACACGGGCTGGTATCCCGACTACCAGATGCGCCTGCTGCGGCGCGGACGTGCGCGCTACGACCCGCAACGGCAGGTGCACGAACTGGTTCTGCTGGATGGCGAGCCGGGCTATCTGTCCGAACCGCTCATCCACTACAACTACCGCAACCTCCGCCAGTTTCGCGAGAAACAGCGGCGCTACGTGGCCTTTGATGCGCGCATCCTGCACGAGCAGGGGATCAAGCCGCGACCGCACAGGTTCATCACGCAGCCTCTGCGCCATTTCTTCTGGCGCTTCGTCACCCTGCAAGGCTACCGCGACGGCTGGCACGGGCTGCGGCTGAGCCTGCTCATGGCCTGGTACGAATTGCAGAAGTACGTGCACCTGCGCCGTCTCTCGCGGCAGGGGTGATCCCGACGTTCAGCGAGCGCGGCGCTCAGCGACGATCTCCGCCAGGGCCTGCAGCCCCCCAGCCACCACACCATGCCCGCCGAGCAAGACCGGCAGCGGGGCCGCCTGCGCAGCGGCAGTGAACTCGCGCAGCCAGGGATCGTAGATGGCGTCGAGCAGGTAGAGGTCAGAGGCAAAACGCTCGCCCGCGCCAGGATAGTGCCCGGCGGCGGCCATAAGCACCCGCGAGTCAATGATCGCGGCGTCGGCCACCTGCGCCAGTTCCTCGAAGAACGCGCCCGGCCCCCAGCGCGCGATCATGCGCTCCACCAGCGAGTGCGCCTCGCCGCGCGCCAGCCGTTCGCTGGCGGCCATGCCTCGCTCCTCTGAGAAGACCCGTATCCAACACTGCGCGGCCCGGCTGAGGGCATCCCACGCCTGGGGAGCAACCCGCCCGATCAGCGCCGCCCGGCTCCCGTCGCGCGCCAGCACGTCCAGGACGGCCCCAACCGGGATACGATCCAGCAGCGGATCTTCCAGCGCCGCGCGCAGCCGGGGCGAGCAGGCCGGGTGCGCCCGCACAATAGCCAGGTCAGCGGGCGTGTCCAGGTCCAGGCGCGCGGAGGGCGGCAGATTCGCCGGAGTGCTCACCGCCCAGCCGCCGTCCTCCTGCAACATCCAGGCTAGGCTGTTGTCGCGGTTCGCCCGCCGGACGATGGGCAGCGCCTCCTGCGCCTGGGTGAAAGCGACCCAATCGCTGGAGTGCAGGTTGTTCGTCAGAGCGAGGCGCTCACCGCTCCCGCCCACGCCGAGCAGCGCCTCCCGCACCTGCGCGATCACCTCCTGGCCGAGCAGGGGCGCGCTGCCCGCCCCGAAGTACAGCACGTGCGCAAGCCCGAACCGTTCGATCACCCCGGCCAGGCGCTGGCCGAAATGAAATGGCCCCACGTCCAGATCGCGCAAGCAACCGGTTCCATCGGGCAGCCAGCCAAGCTCCGGCCCAGCGACAACAACCGGGCAGACGCCGGCACTCGTCAGAGCGGCGATCAGGTCGGTCGCAGCAGCCCGGAGCGCCCGGCCCAGCACCTGCTCAGCCGCCGTCGGCCCCGCGTGGCCAATCATGATCACCGCGCCGGCTGTCTGTTGTCCCATCCTTCACCCGCCCTGCGGCCAGACAATCCCCTGCCCACAAGCAAAAGGGCCGGGAACGCCCTCCCGCTCCCGGCCCTGCGGCTACACGCTAAATCCGTCACTCCGTCTGCGGCTCCAGCACGCCGTAGTTGCCATCCTCGCGCCGGTACAGCACGCCAATCTTCGCCGTGTCCGCGTTGTAGAAGATGAAGAAGCTGTGACCAAGTAGCTCCATCTGGTCAATCGCTTCGTCCTCGCTCATGGGCACCAGCGTCACCACCTTGCGGCGCACAATCGCCGTCTTCTCCTCGGCCTCCTCTTCGGCCAGTTCGCCGGGAACCGGCTCAACCGTCAGGAGGGCCTGCTCGGTTTCATAGAAGCGACTGACGCCGCGCGGCTTGCGCTTGCCCTTGTACCGCTCAATCTGGCGATACATCTTGTCCAGCGCCACATCCAGCGCCGCGTAGACGTCGGGTTGCCGCTTCTCTTCCGAGCGCAGAATCGCCCCGCGCGTGTTGCGCAGAGTCAGTTGGGCAATGCACTGATCCATGCCCTGCTTGCGCCGCTCGATAGCCAGGTCAACGCGCACTTCGTGAATATTCGGGAGATAGCGATCCAGTCTGCTCACTTTCTTTTCGACATGCTCCTGCAAGCGAGGCGTCACATCAACATTTCGTGTGTGTAGCTTCAGTTCCATAACCCGCTCCTTTGCGGTGTAGGGCTTGCACTCATCCCTTAGCAGGTGGATATGCGTCACCTGCGTCAACAGCTTTGTAAACCGCGCTGGCCAGTACCAGACCGTAAACGCACCGCGCGCCCGACGCCCGCAGGGCCTCCGCACAGGCTGCCAGCGTGGCCCCTGTCGTCAGCACATCATCAACAAGGACTATACTCTGATTATCAACACGCAGCGGGTCCGCTGCAAAAGCCCCGGCCACGTTCTCCCGGCGGGCCTGGGTGTCCAGATGCGTCTGCGTTTCGGTGTGGCGCACGCGGGCAACCGCCCCCTCCACATAGCGCCAACCGGTCAGGCTGGCAACCTGGCTTGCCAGCAACGCCGACTGGTTATAGCCGCGCTCGGCCTGCCGCTGGGCGTGCAGCGGGACGGCACAGATGAAGTCCACCGTCCAGCCAGTGCCCAGCCATGCCTCGGCCAACAGCCCGCCCAGTGGCCCGGCCAGCCGCTTGATTCCCTGGTATTTCAGCGCGTAAATGGCGCTCGTCGCCGGCCCTTCAAAGGTGGTACGCACACGCACGGCGTCCAGCCCGGCCACGGCGCGCAACGGGCCGGGCGCAAGCTGGGCCGTACAGCGTTCACAGAGCAGACTCCCTATGCGCGTGCAGTGGACACACTGCGGGGGGTACAGCAGGTCGAGCGCAGCCGTCGCGGTGCGGCGCGCCAGGAGCGCGAGCGCGCCCGTTGCTAACCGGTCACGCATGCCCACCAACCGCCGGTGCCGGTCGAGGTGGTTTCCAAACGAGCGTGTCAACTCAGTCTCAGATCGTCTGCACCGATCAGAAGCCGCCTAACACACCGGATTCGATGAGAATCACCACGGAAGGTCCGAGCAGCACGATCCACAACGACGGAAAGATCAAAAACACCATCGGGACCATCATCTTCACCGGCGCTTGCTGGGCTTTCTCCTGGGCGCGCTGGCGGCGCTTGACGCGCATCTGATCCGACTGGATGCGCAGAATCTTGGCAATGCTCACGCCAAGCTGCTCAGCCTGGACGAGCGCCGCCACGAAGCTGGTCACGTCGGGCACGTCCATCCGGTGTGCCATGTCGCGCAAGGCTTCGCTGCGCCGCTTGCCTAACTGAATCTCCTGAAGTACGCGCCCAAAGGCAATCGCCAGGTCGTTATCCCATTTAGCGTAGACCTTGCTCATCGCCTGCTCAAAGCCCAGCCCGGCCTCCACACAGATCGTCAGCAGGTCGAGCGCATCGGGCAGTGACTTCACAATGGCGTCTTTGCGCCGGCTGATCTGCCCCTTGAGCTGCAACATGGGCAGGTAGTAGCCGAGCAGCACCCCACCGATAGTCCCCAACGTCCCCTTGACGATGCCCCAATCTGTGAACAGGAAGAACAACACGAACGCCCCAATGCCCATCGCGAGGGTCAGGGCAATGCGCTGGCCGAAGAAGACCACCGGCTCCATCGTCTGCGACTTGCCAGCCAGCTCGATCTGGCGGCGGATGCTCTCAATCTGGTTTTCTGGGGTGAACTTGATGGCGAAGCGGGCCAGCGCCCGGTACATGGGGATGATGACGCGCTCGCGGGTGCTCAGCGACATCTCGATCTGTTCCAGGCTGGCTGGCACATCACGGTCGCCGTATTCGGCCAGCCGCTTCTCAAGCGGATTCTCATCCGACTTGTCGCTGTACCCCACCACGACAAGCCCGCCGAGCAGAACCACGCCTGCCACAATCAGCGCCAGAATCGTGATGTCCATCCTGCCCTCCCTAACGCCCGGTCGCGCTGTGAGTCGCTGCTAATACTTGATGTCTACAATCTTCTGGATGATCGCGGCACCCGTCGCAATCATGCCCAGCCCGCAGCCCAACATCGGCCACCCGCACATGCGATTCTCGACGAGGTTCGACATGTAGCTGGGACTCACAAGGTACAGGAAGATCGTCAGGATGATCGGCAGCAGTGAGATGAGCCAGCCCGTGATTCGTCCCTGGGCCGTCAGCACCGAGATTTCGCCTTTCAGCTTGATGCGGTCGCGGATCGTGTGGCTGATCGAGTCCAGGACTTCAGCCAGGTTGCCACCGACCTCGCGCTGGATGTTGACCGCCGTGTTGACCAGGTCCAGGTCATCGCTGGGCATCCGCGCCAGCAGATGGTCGAGCGCGTCTTCCATGGGGATGCCAAGCTGCACCTCCATAACCACGCGCCGGAACTCCGTCGAGGTTGGCTCCGGCGACTCACGTGAGATCGCCTCCATCGCCTGGAGCACCGCGTAGCCAGCGCGGAGGGCGTTCACCCACAGCGCCAGCGTGTCAGGAAGCTGAGTCTCGAACAACTTCAGACGTTTGGCCTGTTTGCGCGCCACATAGAAGCGGGGAAAGAAGAAACCGGCTACTCCCACCACCCCGCCCCCAATGGGCGAGGCAAAGAGCACCATGCCGAGCAGGAAGCCCCCGACCCCACAGATCACGTGGAGCGCCATAAACTCGGAGACGGTCAGCTTCAGATCGGCCCGCGCAAGCTGAACGCGCCATTTCTGCGCGAACCCTCGGTCGGCCAGCATAGCATCGAGCCGGCGGGTGATGATGCTCGCCTCATGTGCCGGATCGGGCTGTTGCAGGTCTTCAAACTCCGTGAGCAGACTGCTGTATTCGGTTGTGTAGCGCCCCAACCGTTCCTCGATCTGCTCGCGCCGTTCTGCGCGAATGCTGGCAATCCCAGCAATCAGGATGATGACCGCCAGGACTCCCGCTACGCCGGCTATCGCGATCTCCATAGGTGCCCGCCCTCCCCCACGGTGCCCCGCCCTGAACTGGCCCAGTGTCTTGGTAGGAGTCTGGTGTGCCAGCCCCCTACGGTGTTACACGCCGGGTGGCTTTCGCCGTCAGTAGCGTGAGACGCCAATGCCAAACACCGATGGTGGCAGGTGAATGCCAGCCGCCTCGATCTTGTCAATGAACTTGGGGCGCAACCCCGTCGGACGGATGCGCCCAATGACCTTGCCAGCCTCCAGGCCGGTCTGCTCGAACTCGAAGATGTCGGACATCGTGATCACATCACCTTCCATCCCCTGGATTTCGGTGATCTTCACGACCTTGCGCGTGCCGTCGCGCATCCGCTCCTGGTGAATGATGAGGTCGAGGGCCGAAGCCACCTGCTCGCGGATGGCGCGCACTGGCAGGTCCATCCCCGCCATCAAGCACATCGTTTCCAGGCGGGCCAGCGTATCGCGCGGGCTGTTTGAGTGCGCCGTCGTCAGCGATCCCTCATGGCCCGTGTTCATCGCCTGAAGCATGTCCAACGCTTCTCCTGCGCGGCACTCGCCCACCACGATGCGGTCGGGGCGCATACGCAGCGAGTTGACAACCAGATCGCGGATGCTCACCTCGCCACGTCCCTCGATATTGGAGGGGCGGCTCTCCAGCGAGACGACGTGCTCCTGGCGTAGCTGAAGCTCGGCGGCATTCTCGATGGTAATGATCCGCTCGTCGTTCGGGATGAACCCGGACAGGACGTTGAGTAGAGTCGTCTTGCCAGAGCCGGTGCCTCCCGACACGACAATGTTGAGCCGGGCGATGACACACGCGCGCAGGAATTCGGCAATCTCAGGGGTCAGGGAGCCAAAGCGGATCAAGTCCTCGACGGTGAAGGGTCGCCGCGAGAACTTACGAATGGTGATCGTCGGCCCGCACAGGCTGATCGGGCGGATGACCGCATTGACACGCGAGCCGTCGGGCAGGCGGGCGTCCACAGTGGGCGAGCTTTCGTCAATGCGGCGGCCCAGCGGCGCTACAATGCGGTCTAGCACACGCAGGACGTGATCCTCGTCCTCGAACGTCACGTTGGAGCGCAGGATGTTGCCAGCGCGCTCGATGTAGACGTTCTTGGGGCCGTTGACCATGATCTCGGTGATGGTGTCATCGGCCAGGAGCGGTTCCAGCGGCCCGAAGCCCAGAATCTCCGCTACAATCGCCTCAAAAAGCTGCTGCCGCTCGGCACGCCCCAGGACAATGCTCTCTTCATTGAGGATCGTTGTGAATAGCTCCTCAATCGTTGTCCGTACTTCGGGTGAGCGAGGGTCTACGCTGGTATCAAGCTCAGCAAGCAGCTTGTTCTGAATGCGCACCTTCAGGTCCTGGTAGCCGCCTCCCTCGCCACGCCGGGCAGCGGCCACAGCAGAAGAGGCCAGCGGCACCTGAGTCCGCCGGCGTACCTGTTCTAGCTTGGACTCGTTGGGGCTGTCCTCCCCCTGTCCGCCACGCTCAATGCGCCGCAAAAGGGACATGCGTTACCTCCCATCCACTCAGCCTTCGCCCGCCTGTGCTTCTCACTTCCATTCTACACCCATCCTACGAGCCACCGAACAGCGCCCGGATGCCACTTTTGGAGCGTGGTTCACCCGTCTGGATACCTTCCTCCGGGGCCTTCTCTTGCTCCACCGACTTGCGCACAAGGGCCGCCAGGTCTACAAGCTCCTTGCCGGGAGAGCGCGATTTCATCTTGGCCACCAACGGGACACCCTGGTTGACCGCCGTGAGCACTGCCTGGTCATCGAGGGGGATCGAGGCGACGACCGAACGCTTGAGATGGGTTTCGATAGAAGCGGTCGGCACAACGCCGCGCCCGCGCTCCCGCTCTGGCACCACGCGGTTGAGCACGAACAGCACTTTCTCCGCCAGCCCTGCCGGTTCCTTCAGACCATCCAGGATGTCCAGTACCTTGCGGATATTGCGCACGGAGGGGATCGTCGGGTTGGCTACCAGGATGATCCGCTCGGCAATGTCGAACAGCTTCAGCGTGGTGTCATCGTACTGAGTTGGCGTGTCCACCACGATGAAGTCATACGATTTGGCCAGCAGCTTGACGACTTCTTTCACAGCGTCTGAGGTCATGTCATAGGCCATCTCCGGGTGCGACGGAGCGACCAGCACCTTCAGCCCGCTGCCATGCGTCACCAGCACGCTGTCAATCATCTCCTGATCAATATCGCTCACCGCCTTCGTCAGATCGGCGATGCTCGACGTGGATTGCACGTTCAGGAACGCATCCACATCGCCGAACTGGAGATTGGCATCTACCAGCAGCACGTTGGTGTCGGAGCGCATCAGCGCCGCTGCCACATTGGTCGCCAGCGTGGTCACCCCCGCGCCGGCCTGGGGGCTGTACACCACGATGATGTGCCCTGCCCCCACAACCGGAGCCGTTACGCCACGCTTGGTTTCGCGCGCGACAGCCGTGCGCAACGAAGACATCTGCATCTCTTGCTGGCGGATTGGCTCATTGCGGTCATACACACGGCGAATCGTCGCGTAGAGTTCCTCGCTGGATATTGGCTTGGTGAGGAAGTCGCGTGCGCCAGCCAGCATTGCCTGGCGCAGATACCCCGACTCATTCTGCACGGACATGATCACGACGGCGGCGGTGCGCACCGCCGTGCTGATCGCCTTCGTCGCCGTGATGCCGTCCATGTCGGGCATGTTGATGTCCATCAGCACCACGTCGGGCTTGTGCAGTGTGGCCAGTTCAATCGCCTCACGGCCAGTGCTGGCCCCGTCCCCACCCACCACCTCGATATCCGGCTCGAACGCGAGCAGCTTGCGGATGTTCTCGCGCGTGTCCGGGATATCGTCCACGATCAGCACTTTGATGACTTGTCTCTCACTGCTCATCGGCGTCTTCCCGCTTTCGTCACCACCCCGGCCCCAACCGCCGCAACCACACGGGTACCTCCAATGATACACGAAGGGCATGCGGACGCCAGCGCGAGCGCGTGCCCTTCATGCTATTTTAACGCAAAGACAATTGTTCTGACATGCGCTTATTGTGTTGGCGCTCCTACGCTCGACTTGGCCAGGAAGTCGTACAACCGCCCAATGTCGAACCGCCGCACGCTGGTGATGGGCGGCTCCAGCGCAAACTCCAGAGCGACAGGCGGCTGCGCATTGTAGGTCCGGATCATATAGTCAAGCGTCACCGGGTCGGTGGCTACCTCTGTCGTGTCACCCGCCGCGCGCAACGCCAGCGTGATCGGAATCTGCGCGTCAACCGCCCAGGTCAACACCAGGGCTTCCTGCGGCGTCACCGCCAGGGTGATGATCAACGGCGCAAACGGCGTCGCCGTTGGCTGTGGCGTGGCCGCCTGCCCGCCTTCACCGGGCGGTGGCGGAAGCGTTTCAAGCTGCTGCGGTGTCGGCGTCGCGCCAATGATGTCCCCGCCCGGCGGGAAGTACCCCACGCGCAACACCCAGGCATTGGTGACTGTGCGCTGGGTCACCAGTCGCGGGCGCTGCGACGACTCACCAGGACTCAGCAGCACCCCTTCTGGCGAGAGCGTGCTCGCCTCCGGGCGACCCTGGCGTGGCGAGCCGATGCTCAGTTCGCCCGTTTCCAGGCGCGTGATCAACGAGACGTTGTTGGGCATCCGTGTCTGAAAAGTGGGATCAACGTCAATGTAAAGGAATGAGAGGATAACGTCCACAAAATCGCCTGCCTGGATGCCGTAGGCCACCTGCCCCACACCGGTCGGATCAAGCGGAATGGAGATGGCCACGCGCGGCTCGTCTCCTTCAAACGCGCGCATCAGCGCGGCGGCGTCCGACCCTGTGCGGGCGATCTCGAAGAGGTTGGGCACCACCTGGCGGGCCAGGATCGGCGAGCCGCGGAAGATGTCGGTGCGCGCCACTTGCCCGATCACATCCTGCAACTCGTTCGCCGTGAAGTAGTTCCCCGCTTCAGGAAGTGCTTCCTGCGGCCAGGGCACCACGCCTACCCCATCGGGCGGGATCACAATCCCGCGTGGCAGGTCCTGGACGGCCACAACGATCTCGACCATGTTGAGGGCACGCAGAGCCGTATCGGCAGCCGGCGCTCCCTCTTCGCCACCAGCAGCTCCCCCCCCCACCTCCGTAGCCTGAGCGGCAGTCTCCTGACCGCCTTCATCGCCGGACATGAGGACGACAACCAGCACAGCCACCAGCAAGATGACCGCGCCCAGTAGAATGAGCACCCGACCTCGCATAGGGTTTCCTCCCGAATAGTCCGAACCAGCCCGGAGTTCGCATCAGGCCCAATGGGTTGCTATCTAGTGTATTCCTATGGAAAAAATGCGCAAACGGGCCAAGAGTCCTATAACAGGCAGGGGCAGAGCAGCACAACGCTCTACCCCTGCTGAACAACAGATAGGGGATGACTGCCGACCACTACACCGCCGGCAGCAAGATCACGAAGCGGCTCAAATCCTCTTCCGCACTGGTGATGTCCAGCGCCCCCCCTACCAGCTCAATGCGCTCCTGAAGCGTGCGCAGCCCCAGCGTGTCGCCCCGTTCCTCGTGCGACAGCATCTCACTGGCGTCGAAGCCGCGCCCGTCGTGCTCAATGGTCGCCTTGAGCCATTCCGGGCCGACATCCACCACAATGCTGATGGACTTCGCGCCCAGGTTGTCGCGCGCGTTGCCCATCACAGCCTGGACTGAGCGGAACATCATGACTTCAATGTGGCTCGGCAGCCGGCGCTCGTCCCCCACGACGCTCAACTGCGTCTTGATACCCGTCTTCTCTTCGTAGGCCTCCGCGTAACGCCGGATCGTGGGTACCAGCCCCAGGTCGTCGAGCATCATCGGGCGCAGGTCGAAGATGAAATCGCGCACTTTCTGGAAGGTCGTGCTGGCAGCCGTTTTCAGGTTGCCCAGTTCCTCTTCGGCGCGATCCGGGTTGCGGTCAAAGAGCCGCTGGCAAATCTCCGCCTGCAGGATGAAGTTGGTCAATGACTGCGCCGGCCCATCGTGCATCTGCCGGGCCAGCCGCTGGCGCTCTGCTTCCTGGGCCTCGACCACGTTGATGATCGCCCGCCTGGACAGGCGGCCCGCCTCCCCTTCGCCCTGCTCCGGCGCGGGGGCGATCACCTGCCGGAACACAGCGTCCGGCCCCATACTGCGCACCAGGCGCAGCAACCGGCCCAGTAGCTCCTCGAAATGCTGCAACTCCTTGAGCGTGGCTTTGGCCTTCTCAAGCTGGCCTTGCAGCGTGAGCAGCCGCGTCCTGATGTCGAAGGCGCTGTCATAGGCCGCTTTGATGTCGGCGCGGGGGATCGTGTCGAAGTTCGTCTCCACGCGGCTGAGCTGCGCGCTGATCGCCACATGGCGGTCGCGGATGCGCCCCACTTCAAGCTGCGTCTGCTCGATCAACTGCTGGTTTTCCAGCACACGCTTGCGGATGTTCTCGTATTCGATCTCGAACTCGCGCAGCACTTCATCCTGCGGGATCGCAGCACCCTGAGCCATCGCCGCCACTCCTCGCTATCCACATATCCGAACACACCATCATTTCGCTTGTTTGTTGTCTTGCGCGCGCACCCATCCCCGCCGCAGCGCATACACCGCCGCCTGCGTCCGGTCGCGCACGTCGAGCTTCTTGAGGATGGAGGTCATGTGATTCTTGACCGTCTGGTGGCTGATTCCCAGCGACTGCGCGATCTCTTTGTTGCTCTTGCCGCGCGTCACAAACTGGAGAATCTCCATTTCACGTGCGCTGAGCGGCACGAAGTGCTCAGCAGGGTCCACCATGTAGGGGCCGGTCACCGCCTCCACGCCTGCATCCAGCCACTGCCGAAGCTCAGCGCCCGTGAAGGTTCTTCCGGCCACCACGTAGTTGCCGCGCATGACCGAGCGTACCACCTCCACCAGCTTCTCCGGCTCGATGTCCTTCGGGCAATAGGCCGCGCCGCCAGAGCGCATGGCGTGCAACACCTGCTCCATGTCGTCATAAGCCGTCAGCAGCACCACTGCCGTGGCGACCTGCTCCGCTTTCAGCCGACTGGCAACCTGCAGGCCGTTGATGCCCGGCAGATTGATGTCCAGCAGCAGCACATCGGGACGCAGATCGCGCACTAACTGCAAGGCATCTTCGCCCGTAGACGCTTCGGCCAGCACCTCAATGTCGTCCTCGGTGGCGAAGATGTTGCGCAGCCCCTGGCGAAACACCGGATGATCGTCCACGATCACGACGGTGATCCGCGCTGGAGTCATGGGGGTAAAGTCCGGTTCCATTGGCAGGCGCTCACTCCAGTTTGCAGCCGCGACCCTCGGCCAACTGCTGCGGGCGTGATCTTAGCATAGTTCATGGCCCCCGATCTCACAATAGAACATTTGCTCGGTGAATTATCTCGCCCGCCTACCAGGCGCACCCCGCCGGCCACTCCAGGCGATAGACCGCCATGTTGCCGCCGCCCGCTGCCGGGGCATAGGGCGCGCCGGTGATGAAGATGGGGGTGTCTCCCAGGCACAGGTCGCCAGGCGGAACCGGACGCTGGTCGGGCATGACCATCAGGTAGGCGACGCCGCGCGCGCACATCAGGCGCATGATCGCTTCCCCGTCGCGGAAGAGCGGCACGATCTCCGGGCTGACCAGCCCCGCCAGATCGAAGATGGGGCGCGGCGCGAAGTAGCCCAGCGCGCCAATATCGTGCACGGCCAGCAGGTCGTCCTCCGCCAGATTCGCCCTCACCCACCGGGCCGTGGTCACCATCTCCGTGTTGATGATGCGCACGTCCGCGCCGTACTGCCGCGCACCGATGATCCAGAATCCGGCGGTCACCAGCAACAGCGCCAGGGCTAGGCTGCGCGACAGCACACGCCTCGCCGCAGATCGCCGCCCTCGCTGCACCAGCGCCAGCGTACCCCCCACGCCGAAGACCAGCAGCGCCGGGAGCACCGGCATCACATAGCGCCCGTGCTGGTAGTTGGCCGGCAGTCGCAGCGCGTAAGCCGAGACATGCAGCGCCGCCCACAGCAGGGGCAGCGCGTAGATCAGAGCGCGCCTGTCCTGTCGTGCGCGTCGCACCAGGCTGGCACAACCCACCAGCAGCCCTGGCAGCGCGAGCGACAGGTGCCCGGCCAGCAGTGGCACGACCATGCGCCCGTATCGCTCTGGCAGCGACCACTGCTCGCTAATCGGCGCGTACTCTGCCTGCTTCGCCGCCGCCGTATCCGGCAGCAACGTCCCGCTGAGGTGCCAGTTGAGCGCCGCCGCCGGAACGCAGATCATCGCCCAGGCCAGCGCCAACCCCGCCGTCCACGCCATCGCAGGGGAGCGCCAGCGCCAGCCGCCCCGCCCCGCTGCCGCCGCGCGCAGCAGGACGGCCAGCCCCACCAGCGCGACGCCTTCGGGCCGGGTGAGCGTCAGCGCCGCGCTCACCGCTCCCGCTCTGGCTCCGCGTAGCACCGCCTGGCGCGGCGACAGGTCGTGCTGCGCAGCGGCATCGGCCCAGGTTGCCCAGATCAGCGCCAGGGCCAGCGCCGTGAACAACATCGTCTCCATGCCGGAGGCCGCCGCCCAGACCAGGTGCCAGGACAGGGCGACCAGCACCCCTGTCCACAGCCGCGCGCCGCTCACGCCCGGCCAGAGGTATCCACCAGCCAGCCGCGCACTGATCCAGCCGGCGGCGCTCAGGCTCAGCGCGCCCAGGGCGAACGCCCAGGCGAAGTGCGACACGCGCAGCAGGTAAGCTCCCGCCAGCAACAGCGAGTAGAGGGGCGCGGTCGAGGCGCTGCTCGGCTGGCCCGGCACGAACGCCCATTCGCCGCGCTCGACCAGGTTGCGCGCATACGTCTGGTGAATCCAGGCGTCGTCGAGCGGATAGCCGGCGGCGTCGAGACGCAGCGCCGCCGCGACGTACAGCAGCACGCCAACCGCCGCCAGAACGAGCACGATCAGGTCATCGCGTGCGGCAGCGCGCCGCAGCCGGGTCATGGAGCAGCCTCTCCCCGCACGATCTCAAACAGCACCCGGTCGTCGGCACGCTCCGGCGTGTCCGCCCCATAATGCCGCACCAGGCGCAGATAGGGCCGCGTGTCCTCACCGGCGAAAAGCCCGCCGAACGACGCGGTGCGGTTGGCGTCCAGCAGCAGATGCGTCACCCCATAGCGCGCGGCGATCTCCGGCACCACAGCGGGGTCAGAATCAGGCACGACCACGCCACTCAGCCCGGTCTGGTAATACAGCGCCGCCGGATCGTTGAGCATGAGCACTGCGCCCACTGGCAGATCGCGTGCAATCTCGCGGTAGAAACGCGCGTTGTCGTTCCAGCCGTCCAGCTTGGCGCTGAGAGCGCTCAACGTCAGCGCCAGGGCGAGGATCACGGCTGCCCCGTTGAACACGGCGGATGCCTCGGCAGGACGCCAGCGCCGCCGCTGCGCGGCCCAGGCAACACCCTCGTCCAGGCCCGCTGCCGCCAGCGCCGCCCAGAAGGGCAATAGCGCGGCGGACGAATGGAACAACCCTCCACGATAGCCGGGAAAGGCGAAGACGAAGGTCATCACGAGGTGCAAGGCCGCCGCGTATAGAGCGAACCCGCGCACCAATGCCAGCGAGCGCCGTCGCCACCCTGCGAACAGCGCAAAGGGGCCGAGGATCACCCACGTCTCGACGGCCACAAGCGTGCCCAGGTTGTTGGCCAGCGCCTCCAGCCGCGAGCGCAGAATCGGGCCAGTTCCCCACGCCAGGAAGTCCCTGAGGGACGCGCCCGGCGGGTAGCGCACCAGCTCATCGTAGCTGCGCATCCAGATCGTGTCCGTGCCGCCGAGCGGCAGCGGCGTGCCAAGAACGTCCAGGTTGCGCGCGAACCAGGGCAGCATGACGATCCCGTAAGCCAGCAACCCCATGCCCGCCGCGCGCAGTCCATCCGTCCAGCGCATGGCAGAGCCCGATAGCTGGATTGCCCTTCGGTAGGGGCGCTGCTCTGCTGCGCCTTTGAACAACAGACCGTCCGCGCTGTGTGCCCCGTTCTTGCCCCAGCGCGCTGACTGCCAGAAAGCCACCGCGACCAGTACCAGGATCAATAGCACGCCGTCGGCACGAGTCAGATGCGCCAGCCCGCCCAATGCTCCGCTGAGCGCGTACCAGCGCAGTTGCCACCCTTTCGCAGCGCGTCCCAACGCCAGCAGCGCCAGCGCCCCCACCAAGCCGAACAGCGCGAACGTGTCAGTCGTTACCCAGTAGGGGATATAGAACCCGCTGAACATGACCAGCAGGGCAGCTACCCAGGCAGTGCGCCGCCTCGTGCCGAGCCGCTCGCCCAGCCAGAACGCGACCAGCACCAGCCCGGCGTAGCACAGCACAGACGGCACCTGCGCCGCGCGAAAGGTCGCGCCGCCGATGGCCATGCTCGCCCCCGCGATCAGCGATTGCAGCGGCATCCAGTAGGTGTGGCTGGGGCCGGGTAGCCGGTCGGGAGCGTTGAAGTACGTCCACAGGTACGGGTCGCTCAGGCCATGCCCCTCGGCCAGGCGCTTGGCCGCGTTGAAATAGTAGTAGGCGTCGGTGTAGCCGGGCTGCTCCAGCAGCAAGGCCAGCAACGTCCCCCAGGCCAGAGCCAGCGCGCCCACCAGCATAACCGTCCGCCGCCCGGCGATCATGCCGCCTCCCTGGGCAGGAGCACGGAGTCCGCCGCCCACCACTGCCGCCGGGTGAGCCACAGCAGCGCCAGCATTCCAAACGGCACCGGCAGATACAGCGTGGGATGCTCGAATTCGCCCTCGACCGTGAGCACGAAATGCACCCAGGGGATGACCAGCAGCGCCAGCAGGATCGCCGCAGACAGGCGCGCCCCATTCCGCTGGCGGAGCGTCAGGCCGCGCAGATAGAACAGCAGCGGGATGGTGAAGACGACGAAGTGCGGCGTCGCCGTGCGCACCGCCGAAAGATGGGTGACGGTCAGCGTGAGCATCACCGTCCAGTCCAGGCGCTCGCCCCGCCTGCGCCACAACACCATCACCCACGCCCACGCCAGCAGCGCCCATAGCGCAGCGTTGGCCACCCACTCCGCCACCGCGCCCAGCCCCAGGTAGTGGCGCGCGACGATCCACACCGGCGCGCCCAACGCGGTGTAGGACGGGTACTGCTCGATCTGCGCCAGCCAGTCGCCCAACCAGGTCGGCACCAGCGCGAACGAAAGTCCTGCCAGCAGCGCGCCGGCACCAGCGAACGCCGCCAGGAATCGCCAGCGTCGCAGGCTCAGCCCCACGAGCAGCAAGAACGGGATCAGCAGGAAGCCCATCTGCGGCTTGACCGTCGAGAGCGCCAGCGCAACCCCGGCCAGCGCATCGCGCCGCCGGGCAAAAGCCCACAGCGCCAGCACATGCAGCCCATAGACCAGCAGGCCGGGCTGCCCCAGCAGCAACCCGCGCGCCGCGTAGTAGTTGCCCAGCGTCCACAGCAGGACGAGACCGAGCAGCCCCAGCCTGGGTCGCCAGCCGTACAGGTCAAGCAGCAGGATGGTCGCGGCGACCAGGCAGACTTCGAGCAGCACCATCCAGACCGCCGACGCCCAGGCGTAGCCGGTGAAGACCAGCGGCAGCAGCATGAACACCGTGTAGAACGGGTAGGCGAAGTAGCCGGGGTCCTCGTCCTCGGCGGCCATCCGTCCGTAGATACGCTGTTGAATCTTGGTGCTCGCCGCCTCGCCATAGGGGTTCAGCCCGTCGCGCCAGTAGGAGCGCGCCCCCTCCCAGCGCGACATAAAATCGTTGTGCCCCGGATACGGCGCGGTGAGCACGTCGTGCGTGGCGACAACGTTCCCGGCCAGCAGCAGCCCCAGCAGCCCCACAACACCCCACACCCCCCAGCGTCTCACAAGTGTCACTCCTCGCCCAGCCCCCTCATGGACACGTCGCCTCTGCCGCCTGCGCGTCCGGCCCGCTGAACAGCGTGATCGCCAGATCGTTGAAGCGAACCGTGTCCTGCTCGGTGTAGTGCTGGCGCAACCAGCGCAGCGAATCGTACTGCTCGTTCTGCGGGTCTTCGGCGACGAGCGCCGCCATCTCGTCTTCCAGCCGGTCGAAGGCCACGTACCACACCCGCTCAGCGCCGCCCGCCGACTCGGCGGCGCACTCGTCGGCCAGCAGGCCCAGGGCGCGCTGCGTGGGGAGCGCCAGCGTGTCCGAGCCGGAGCCGGGAATATCGCGCACGTAACGCTGTGGCAGGTCGCGCCCGTAGTACACCATCGGCAGCGCCGTGATCTTGTTGCCGTGTACGATGGCGTCGCCTTCCGTCACAGTCCCTTCCAGGAAGCGCACTGCCCGGTCGAACGGCGGATTGGGGAACGTATCCCAGGTGTAGTGCGTCACCAGCCCGAACGACGCCACGACCGCCCACGCCCCGGCGACGACCGCCACGACCGGGCGCGGCATCCCCCCTCGCACGAAGAGCCAGCCCATGCCCACGTAGAAGATCAGCGCGGACGGCAGCAACGCGCGCGGCAGGAAAACCGGCTGCAACACGTAGGACGCGACCCACATGAGCAGCATGGGAGCCAGCGCCAGCCAGAGCGCCCAGCCGAGCGCGGTCCGCTCGCGATCCCCTGCCGGGAGCGACCGCCGCGCTGCCTTTGCCCGATAGAGCAGCAGCACAACCAACACAGCCGCCAACAGGAACGTCGGCAGCCACCACGCGGGCGAAAAATCAAGATTGACCGAGACAAACGAGCGAAGCGCCAGCCACAGGTGCAGCACGTTGGGCCGGTCTACCCAATACTGGCGCAGCTTGCCCATCTGCTCCGGCAGGTTGACCATCCAGGGCAGATACACGGCAAGGGCCACGCCTGCGCCGCCAGCAGTGAAGACCAGGCGGCGCCCATCGCGGAACAGCACCGGCAGCAGCCCCAGCGCCAGCAAGTACAGCGCCGCCAGTTGCTGCACGTACATGCTGATCCCCGCCAATACGCCGAACGCGATCCACCACGCTGGTCGCCGCCCCTGCCACGCCCGCCAGTAGGCCCACGTAGTCAGCAGCAGCGCCAAGCCCAGCAGCGCGTACATGCGCGCTTCCTGCGAATACTGCACGTGAAACGGCGCGACCGCCGCGATCAGCGCCGCCGCCCGCGCGGTGCTCTCGCCGAACCAGTCACGGGCCAGCCCGTAGACCACGGCGACGCTCAGCACGCCTACGAGGACGCTGTACAGGCGCACCGCCGCCGCTGACTGCCCGCAGACGCGCATCCAGCCGTGCAGAGTTGCGTAGTACAGCAGGGGATGCACGTCGGCGGCGCTGCCGTCCACCTGCTCCAGCGTCCCGGCGCGCATGGCGTCCAGCCCCTGCTCGGCAAAGAGGACGGCGAACGCCTCGTCATACCACAGCGCTCGCCCGCCGAGGTTGACCAGCCGCAGCCCCAGCGCGATCAGCAGCAGCAAGCCGGGCGCCGCCCATTGCCGCGCGATCGGTCGGCGCGGGTGTACATACGTCTGCGAAGTCGCGCTCATGGTCAGGCGTCAGCGGGCAGCCGCTCGAACAGCGCCGAGCGGTCGTCGTCGAAACGCAGCTCGCGCCAGCGGTCGGGCATGGCGCGCAGCGCGCCCGCCAGCGCGCTCTGCGCCTCAATCGCCACAAGATCGATCTCCTGGCGCTCCAGCGCTGCCTCCCACCCCTCGCGCAGCAACAGCACGTCCAGGTACTGGCGCAGGAATTCGTCGTTGTAGAGGTCGGTGCGCCCATCCATATAGACCGGCACGTGCGGCGCGGCGAAGATCAGGTATCCGCCCCAGTTGTAGCTGTTGAACAGGCGTCCGCCGGGGCGGGTCTGCTCCAGGTAGGCGGCCAGTTCCACCGGAAACAACTCCGCCTGCGCCTGGCGCATGGTCTCGCGGCTGAGGACGGTGCCCACCTTCGCCAGCGCGCCTACCAGCACCAGCCCCAGCAGCAGCCAGTTAGCAGCCAGCATCCGCCCGCTGACCCGGCGGCGTGGCCGGATCTGCCAGCCGCGCTCGGTCAGCCAAGCGTCGAGGTGCCGCGTCAGCACCGGCGTGGCGACCAGGGCGAAGACGGCGATGTTGCGCCCCGCCAGCAGCGCCATCGCCGCCGTGCCCACCACCAACACGAGGTCCGTCCAGTCGGCGCGCCGCCCGCTGATGCCGAAGACGGCGATGATCCCCAACAGGAGCAGCAGGAACGGCCAGGTCTGCGGCTGGTGGAAGTCCGGCGTTGCCCATTCCTGGATGAAGTCCTGCAGCGCGCCGATCCCCACCGTCTCAAACGGGTAGGTCAGCATTCGCAGACCGTAGGGATTGACCGCCACCAGCGGGACCGAGAGCGCCGTCACGCCCACCAGCTTGCGCAGCCGCGCCCCGCGCACGACGGTCGGGCGTGCGTCGCCGAGCAGATTGCCCAGCACCTCGCCGGCAATCGTCCCCAGCAGCAGAATGAAGGCGATGGCGAAGCCGCCGTGCAGGTTCACCCACAGGACGATCAGCGGAGGGATGAGCCACAGCCGGTCTACTTGACGGCGCTTGTACAGATACAGCAGGTAGAGTACCCCCGCACCCAGCGCGAAGGAGAACATCTGCGGGCGCGGCGACCAGAAGACAGCCGCCGCCGCACCACCGAGCACCACCGCAAAGGCGCGCACATAGACGTTGCCCTCGCACGCCGCGTAGACCAGGGCCATGCCCGCCGTCGCCAGCAGCGCCGTGACCAGTGCCAGGCCGATGTTGCCGGAGTCGCCAGGGGACACGCCGCCGCCAATCAGTTCATACACGCCGTACAGCACAAGCTGCGCGCCCCAGCTATGGTTGATCCAGGGTGCGTCCAGCCGCGTGTGAGAGAACAGATCGTGGCGCAGAATGGCGCGCTGCTCCACCATTATCTCGCCGCTGCGCAGGTGCCACCAGGTATCGGTGTCGGTCGGCACGCGCACAGCCATCGCGAATAGCAGTATAAAGAGCACTGCCGCCATCAGCCGCTCAGTGGTCAGCCGCCGGAATCTGCTCATCGTCCCCCCTGGAACTGCCTGCGTAGGGTGTCACCATGCGCCAGTAAGTGACCTCCAGATGCATCTCGCGTCCCAGTTCATCTTTGAGACTCTGCTCAGCGGACTGAACCCTGGCGCGCGTGATGAATTCTGTTCCCCGCACGGTAGCGGTCACCTTGCTGCCGCTAAGTTGGATGTCCACAACCTCAGCCTGGGCGAACTCGTCCTCCAGCACGGTGCGCACTTTGCTCATTTCTTGCTCCAGGCGAACGGCCTCCCGAAATGCGCCGACCAGTGGCAGGGCCAGAATACTGAGAACGGCGAGCAGCACGAGAATCTGCCGCCGGGTATGACTTCCCGGCACCGGGCGCAGGCCAAGCCACGCAAACACCGCCGATCCAGCCAGGCTGATGCTGACGATGTTCGTCAGAAAGAGCAGCGCCGCACCCGACGCGAGCTGGGCCTCACCGAAGGCCAGCGCTAACCCCACCGTGCAGAGGGGCGGTACCAGCGCCGCAGCGATAGCCACACCGACCAGTGCTGCGGGAATGTCACGGCGAGCCATCGCATAAGCGCCCGCCGCGCCCGAAGCCAGAGCAACCCCCATATCGAGCAGCGACGGCTCTCCGCGCGCCAGCATTTCGGCAGTGGACACGTCAATGGGCATGACAATCCCGCTGACGAACGCCACCCCCAGCCCAAGCAGAACGCCGGTGAGCGTCGTGAACGCGGCGGTGCGCATCAGCCGCAGGTTCCCCAGGAGCAGCCCCACCGAGAACGACATCAGCGGCGACATGAGCGGCGCTACCAGCATCGCGCCAATGATCACCGCCGCGCTGTTTTGCAGCAAGCCAAACGATGCCAACAGCGAAGAGAGCAGCATCAGGAATGGGAAATCTATCCCAGGCACGCTCAGTTCTAGAGCCTGTCGCACGACATCGGCCTTCTCCGAGGGCGTGAGCGTCGGCGCGAGCCGGGCCAGCCAGCGCCGCCTCATCTTCTCAGCCGGACTCAGGTCAGGACGCGCCGCCCGCTTGGCCAGCACCACTGGTCTAGGCACCTTCGCGATCATGCGCTGGGCGATGTCGCCAAAAATCCACCGGTCGAGCGAGCTTCTCTCCGAAAAGCCAAGCACAACCATGTCGCTCTGGTCGCAGCGGCTCACCACGCCGCTCACCACATCATTGGCGCGGATGACCTGCCGCCGGTAGCGGCGCGCATCGCTCAAGCCGCTCAGCGACGCCTCAATCCGCGCCAGGCCAAACCAGTTTGGCAAGTCCGGATCGATCTGCACGTAGACTGCGGTTGGCTCAGCATCGTAGGCCTCCGCCAGCACCAGCCCCAGGCGGGCCGCCACTTTCGAATTGTCGCTGCCATCCACTGGAACAATGACCTGCTTGATGTCTTCCAGCCGGATTGCAGCGCGTGAGGGGTTGCGAAACACAACCAGATCGCACGGCGCTGTGCGCGCCACTGCCTCGACGACAGGCCCCAGACTCAGCCGGCCACCAGTCGGAGCCTGGAATCCCACCACCATAAGCGAGACGCCCTGCTCAAGCGCGGCATCCAGAATGCCACGCGCTACGCTGGGAGCCGTGCGCGTGACCAGTTCGGCCCTGATCTCATCATTGACGGCATCATCCACGATGGCCGTGAACGCTTCAAGCGCATCTTTGTTGGTTTCCGCCCCCGTCAGCGTGACGTACAGCACGTACAGCCGCCCTTCTTCGGGATCGGTCAACTGCCAGGCCATGCGGAGCAATGCAGGCGCTGTGGCTGGATTGGCTACGGGCACCAGGACACGCTTGGCCCAGGCTTCAGGCGCGTGATTATTCGTTGTCATGGCTTCCCCGCCCGTGTCTTTGTGAAGACCAGTGGACAACTGCGCTGGCAGTGCGGGAGATGCACAAGTGTCGCCGTCTCAACAAGCCTATAACCTGACGAACAGTCTGATGAGTACAGCATGGGGGCGCAGTTCTAGCTACGCCCCCGGAATGCATCACCCGGCAGCCTGGCGATAGCGTTCGACAATCGTCGGAATCAGGTAGTCGTTGAAGGCACGCCTGGCATCGTAGTCGGGTGCCCAATGCCAATCGCGCCGCGCCGCGCTGTCGTCCACCTCGGCAGGCCAGCTATCCACAATAGCCTGCCGCGCATCTGACGGCTCGAACGTGATCTCCGCCCCAGAAAAGGCCGCTTTCACCATCTGCGCAAACTGCTCTGCCGAACGGCTGAAGCTGGTCACGTTGTAGACAAGCTGAGTCAGCGCCTCACGCGGAACATCGGCCAGCGAGAGCAGTGCCTTGATCGCATCCGGCATGACCATGAAGGGAATTGTCGTGTCTTCGCGCACGAACGAGGCGTAGGGCTTGCCCTGCGCCGCCGCGTGCAGCATCTCCGGCGCGTAGTCGCTCGTCCCGCCCGTCGGCACCGTCACGGCGCTGATCAGCCCCGGAAAGCGGACGCAGCGGAAGTCCACACCCACCGACCGCTGCACCGACAATTGTCGGTAATGACGCGCGTAATAGCGCCCCAGATGCTCGCAGTACAGCTTGTTGCAGCCATACATGGTGATTGGGGCGAGGTACTGGTCTTCGCGCACCGCGCCGGCGGTCTGCTTGGTGGCCAGGCTGGGCATCCCATAGGCGGCAATCGAGCTGGCGTAGATGAACTTGACAGGCCTGCCGCGCGCCTGTCCCTGGTCAACAGCCAGCTTAAGCAGGTTCACCGTCCCCTGGACGTTCACCCGGTGCGCGTTCTCCGGGTTGAACTCTGAGCTTGTGGAGAGTAGCGCGGCCAGGTGAATGATCGTGTCTATTTCGTATTCGGTGGATAGCGTCTCCAGCAGCTTGTTGTCGAGGATGTCGCCCACGATGATCCGGCTCACAGCGGGGCGCAGCGCGTGATCCAGCTTCCTGATGTCCAGCACAACGATTGGCAGATGATCGGGCCGCTGGCCAAGCTGCTGGATGAGGCCGTGACCGACCTCGCCATCCGCCCCGGTGATCAGCATAATCTTTCTGCGAATCAAGGTCTCTTCCTTTCTATGCAAGCGCTAACCATAAGAACATTCGGCCCAGACCGGGCGCGCTGCGATCATTGGCTCACGGCACACTCTCTGCCCTGGCCCTATAGCCCCTCCTCCCCGGCGACATCACGCCCGTAGGCGACCACAAAGGCCATCGCGTGCTCACGGGTATGGCTCAGGCTGACCTGCCACGTCTCCAGGCCCAGGTCTGCCGCGCGAGCCGCCGCCGCCCCGTGTAGATGCAGATGCGGCTGACCGCCGTCATTCGAGTCTACTTCGATGTCCAGCCAGCGCACCAGGCCGATGCCCGTGCCGAGCGCCTTTGCCGCCGCTTCTTTGGCGGCGAAGCGGGCGGCCAACCGCGCCGCGTTATCCGCGCACTGGGCGCGCTCGGTAGCGGTGAAGAAGCGGGCGAAGAAACGCTCGCCATGCCGCTCGATGGCCTGGCGAATGCGCGCCACTTCGATCAGGTCTACGCCGATGCGGAGCATGATGCGCCGCCCCCTGTCTTGCCGTACCGCGCGGCTACTGCGCCGCGCCCCGATCCGGCCCGGCCATCGCCAGGGCGAAGGCCTCTGGATCGAGGTAGCGCCGCGCAGCCTCCCGCACCTGGCCTGCCGTGATTGCCTCGATCTCCTGCGCGTAGCGTTGCAGATAGTCCAGGCCGAGTCCGTAAAGCTCCATGCTCAGGATGGAACCGGCCACGCCCTCGCTCGACTCAAGCTGGAGGGGCAGCCGCCCGATGAAGTTCGCCTTGCTGTCGGCTAGCTCGCCCTCAGTGACCGGTTCCTGGGTGATGCGGCGTAGCTCCGCCACGACGGCCTGCACAGCCTCTTCGACATGGGCCGGATTGACCCCGGCAATGACCCGCCAGGGTCCTGGCCCCGGCCCGCCATCCAGACGGCTGAAGCTGTAGTAGGCCAGGCCGAGCCTCTCGCGCACGTGCGCGCCAATGCGCCCGTACATGCCGAAGACGCCGAGGATGTGGTTGGCCATGTTCGCCGCCTGCCAGTCTTCGGCAAAGCGCGACGGCCCGCTCGCGCCGAGCACAATATCCGCCTGGCTCTTGCCAAGCAGAACCGCCTCGCGCCGCACAATGCCTCCCAACGGCGGAACCGGCGGCAGTTCTGGCGGAAGTCGCCGGCCGGGGTTGGCCCAGTCACCGAAGTGCTGCTCGACAAGCCGGCAGACCGCCTCCGCCCGAACCGCGCCTACCACCGTCACGACCATGCCGCGCGGGCCGAAGCACTGCCGGTGGAAGTCCACCAGATGGTCGCGGGTGATGCCTGTCACGCTCTCCAGCGTCCCGTCCGGGGAGCGGTGGTACGGATGCGCGTCGCCATACACCAGTTCGCGGAACATGCGCCCTGCCACATAGCGCGTGTCCTGCTCGTGAATCTTGAGCGCGGTCACGAACTGCCCGCGCAGCCGCTCGATCTGCTCGTCCGGGAACGAAGGCCGGCGCAGCGCGTCCGCCAGCAATTCGACCAGCAGCGGCAGGTCTTCGGCCAGGCTCCTGCCGCTGAAGCCCGTGTGGTGCAGCCCGGCGCTGAGTCCCAGGGCCGCGCCGCTGCCCTCCAGCAATTCGTGAATGGTCTGGAAGTCGCGCGTCTCGGTGCCGCGCAGGAGCATCGTCGCCACAAATGACGCCAGCCCCTCTTGCCCCGGCCCATCGTCCAGGCTGCCGGTGGCAAGCACTCCCTGGACGACGGCAGAGGCCACCTCCGGGTTCTCGCGCACCAGAATCACGAGGCCGTTGGGCAGCACATGCCGCACAATGTCGTGAGGGCCGGGAAGCGCTATCATGCCGGGGTGCGCTCCTGCACGGAACCGTTCACGGGAATGAACCAGCCCACTGTGCGCTGCGAGCGGCGCAGGTAGCGTCCGGCTGCCTCGCGCACGTCCTCCAGCGTCACCGCCGCCAGATGGTCGAGGTAGTGCTCGTACCAGGTGTGGTCGGAGAAGTTCTCTGAGAAAGCCAGCCAGAACGCCTGACCCGTGACACGCTCGGTGCCATAGGCGAAGAGGGCCTTAGCCTGCTTGCGCGCTTTGTCCAGTTCTTCCTGGGACACATCGCCCGCCGCAAGGCGCTCGATTTCAGCGTCCAGCGTCGCCTGCACTTCCTCTGGCGTGCGCCCGTCGCGCACAGTCGCCAGCACGCTGAACAGATAGGGGTCCACCGACGGGTACAGCCCGCCGCCCACGCTGGTCGCCAGTTCCGTCTCGACCAGCGCCCGGTACAGGCGCGACGTGCGATTGCCAATACCGTTGCCGCCCGGCGCGCTCGCCCCGGCCAGGATGCTATCTACCAGCGCCAGCCGGAACCAGTCCGGGTCGGTCGCTGCCGGCGCGCGGTACCCGACGTAGACATACGCCGCGTTCCCCTCGCGCTCGATGCGCACGGTGCGCTCTCCGCGCTGGGGCGGCTCGCGGCGCGTGACCGGCGGCGGTTCTGGCCCGCGCGGAATCTCGCCGAAATGCGCCTCGATACGCTCCAGCATCTGCCCGGCGTCGAAGTCTCCCACAGCGACCGCAATAGCATTATTCGGGTTGTAGTACGTGCGGTAGTGCCGGTAGAGGTCGTCGCGCGTCATCGAGCGCAGATCATCCATGTCGCCGATGACCTGGTGATGATATGGGTGCACGCGGAAGGCGGCGGCGCGCGTCTCTTCGTGCAGCCAGAAGGTGGGCGAGTTCTCCGATCCCTCGCGCTCGGAAATGATCACCGTGCGCTCCGCCTCAACCTCGCGCGGGTCGAAGAGGGCATTGGCCATGCGGTCGGCCTCGATCTCCAGCGCCAGGTCAATGCAGTGCGCCGGCATCGTCTCGAAGTAGGCCGTGTAGTCGAAGGAAGTCTGCGCGTTCCAGATGCCGCCTTCGCGCTCGATCCGTTTGTCGAGCGTACCCGCCGGAAAGCGCTCAGTACCTTTGAACATCATATGCTCGACCCAGTGCGAGACGCCGGTCTTGCCGGTCGGCTCGTTGCGGCTGCCCACGCGGTAGAGCACCCACCAGCTTACAACAGGCGCGGTGTGTATTTCCTTCAGGAGCACGGTCAGCCCGTTGTCGAGCACGTAGCGCAGCACAGGCGTCGCTGAGTCGGCCATGAATCTTCCCTCGCTGGATGCCGGTATTCTGGCCTATAGTTTAGCAGGGATGCTCTGGCGGAGCATCCCTGCCGGTTCAGCTATCAGACCACAAGGGCGACAGGGCAGCCGCTAATCCAGCGCCACCCCGTTGTAGCCGCGCCCGACGCCACGATACTCAAAGCCCAGCCGGCGCATCGTCGCCGGATCGTAGAGGTTGCGACCGTCAATGAGCACCGGCGTGCGCATCGCCTCCTTGATGCGCTGCATGTCAAGCTGCATGAACTCGTTCCAGGGAGTCACCACGATCAGCGCATCCGCACCCTGAGCCAGCTCGTAGGGGTTCTTCGCCATCGCCATGAACGGCATGATTCCCTGGGCAACGTCCATCGCCACCGGGTCGTAGCCGCGCACCTGCGCCCCATGATCGTGCAGGTACTCGGCGATGGTGATGGACGGCGCTTCGCGCATGTCGTCGGTGTTCTGCTTGAAGGCCAGCCCCAGCAACGCCACCGTGCGCCCTTCAAACTTGCCCAGAAGCTCGTGCACCTTCAGCAGCACGTGCTTGCGCTGGTAGGCGTTGATGTCCATCACTGCCTGCAGAAGCTGCGGGTGCTTGCCATGTACCTGGGCCATATAGGCCAGCGCCTTCACGTCTTTGGGGAAGCATGAGCCGCCATAGCCGATCCCCGCCTCCAGGAAGTGGTGGCCGATACGCTTGTCGAAGCCCATGCCCCGCGCCACTTCCTTGACATCGGCCCCAAGCGCCTCGCAGATGTTGGCGATCTCGTTGATGAAGCTGATGCGCGTTGCCAGGAAGGCGTTGGACGCATACTTGATCATCTCCGCCGTGCGCAGGTCAGTCACGACGATGGGCGCGCGCAGCGGCAGGTGAAGCTGTGCCACGCGCTCGGCGGCCTCCTGATCCTCCGAGCCGAGCACCGTCCGGTCGGGAGTCAGGAAGTCGGCCAGCGCCGATCCTTCGCGCAGGAACTCTGGGCAGCTCACCACGCTGAACTCGATGGGTGAGGGCTGATTCTCGCGCACAATGTCCGCCACCCAGTCGCCCGTGCCCACCGGCACGGTGGACTTGTTGACGATGATCAGCGGGTGATCCATCGTCTTGGCGATGCTCTCGGCGGCCATGCGGACGTATTTGAGGTCTGCCTCGCCGTCCACGCCCTCCGGCGTGCCCACTGCGATGAAGACGAACTCGGCGTCCTTGAGCGCCTCCGGGTACGACGTGGTGAACGACAGGCGGTTCGCCTTGACGTTGCGCGCCACCAGTTCGGCCAGCCCCGGCTCGTAGATGGGCATGATGCCCTTCTGCAGGTTCTCGATCTTGGTTTCGCTGATGTCCAGGGCTACCACACGATTGCCCAGGTCGGCGAAGCACGCGCCCGTGACCAGACCGACATACCCTACCCCGACAACGGTGATGTTCTTCATAGGTTATCCCTCATGTGCGCCATGCAGTGCTCGATCTGTTTGTGATAGATTTCACGAATAGATCATACCACGTTGCTGGACTTCGCCAGTTCGATCTCCTCTATGGTTTCCCCACGCTGTCCTGAACTCCCCTGCCCCTTGCGCAGATCGTCCAGCACCAGCCCGGCCACACGCCGCCCCATCTCCACCGCGTAGTTCGTCCCCCGATCCCAGGGATACACCTGGCTCATACTGGCCAGGTACACGCCGGGCAGCGGTGTGCGCAGGTCGGGCAGCGCGCGCTCGTGATTCACCAGCGGGACGGGCTGCGCATAAGGCGTCCGAAACACCCACCACTTTCTGACCCACCCCGGCGTGAATTCAGCGTTGAAACGCGGCAGCACGCTCTGAAAGCGAGCGACCAGCTCCTCTTCGGGAATACGCAGATACTCATGGTCGGGGCTGACGTAATCGCCGCAGTACACGAGCCGGTCGCCCCCGTAGTGCGCCGGGTCCATGTAATTCGTGTGCTCGACCAGCGCCAGGAACGGGAATTCGGCGTTCTGCTTGTCTGGTCGGGACGCGGGTAGGCTCAGCCAGTACGTCCCGTCACGCAGAAGCTGCTGGCTGAGCGCCAGAATCACCACGACCGCCCCCATGCTCTTCAGCGCGCGCAGCTTGTCCGCGTAGGGGCCTTCCAACTGCGGGGCGAGGCGCAGCATGACCTGGGGTGACGATGTGCTGATCACGGCGTCGAACATCTCGGCCTGCCCGCCGACCACTACAGCGAGCGATCCCGCCCCCGTGCGCTCAATGCGCTGCACCGACGTATTCAGGTGAATGTGTACCCCCTGCCGCCGTACTACGCCAGCCAGCAGATCGAGGAAGGCCTGGAAACCGCCCACAAACGTGCCCAGCCGGGGCGTGCGCTTGTAGATGCGCGCCCACATCCAGGCCATGTTGACCTGATCGTAATAATCGCCGAACTTACCGATGAGCAGCGAGCGCCAGAGAGTTTCATATGCTTCACGGCCCATCGTGCGCCTCAGCCAACGGTCGGCGGTTGTGCGCTCCAAAGGCCGCCAGTTACGAGTGAAGCGCAGATACAGGCCGGTGAACCCATAGCGCATCTTGGCCGGCCACGACAGCGGCAGGCGCAGATTGGCCGCGATGATATTGGGCCTGTCCATCGGGTAGATTCGACCGTTCAGCCACAACGAGGTGGTCGGTCGAGGGAACAGCACCCTGTCCTTCGCCCCAAGCTCGTCAATCAGGCCCAGGATCGCGTCATCGTTGGCGAACCAGTGATGGTAGAACTTCTCCAGCGACCACGCCCAGGCATCGTCGCGGAACCCTGCCGCCAGGCCCCCTACTTCGGCCCCGGCCTCGTAAACGTGCACCTCGACGCCCTGCCGCGTCAGATCGTAGGCCGCGGCCAGGCCCGTCGCCCCGGCACCAATCACCGCCACGCGCTGCATCAGGCCATACCCTCCCGTTCCACCGGCGGAGCCTGCCGCAGCGCCTCTCCGTCAACCGCCTGCCGTGCGCGCGCGAAATCCCGCCACCCCAACCCCTTGCGATAGAGGAAGAAGAAGCCCAGGAGCGTAATCGGCAGCCACAGGGCAGCGTGCAGCACCAGCGTGTAGGACGCGGCCACCGTCTCCCGGACTCCATAGGCAGTCAGCACCTTGATGCCCGGCGTGTCGAACGTGCCCACGTAGCCAGGTGACGAGGGCAGCGTCGTCGCCAGGTTGACTACCGCCGTCATCACCATCAGCACAAAGAAGCTGACCTCAAAGTTGAAGGCGTGCATGACAAACCAGTATTTCGTCGTCTCCGTCAGCCAGATGAAGACCGACGAGACAAGCGTCATGAACAGGTCGCGGGGCCGGCGCAGGTTGTCCAGCCCTTGCATGAAGTGCTCCGCCAGGCCCTTCGCCTTCTCACTGAAGCGCGCTGGCAGCAGCCGGTCGAACACGGCGGTATACAGCCGTCGCATCTGGTTCGGACGCAGCGCCATAATCAGGAAGGCCAGGAAAGCGCCCCAGAACAGCAGCGTCGAGAAGAACACCACATCACGCAGCCAACGCTCTTTGAAGTCTGCGAAGGGCAGCGCGACAAAGACGAAGATGAGCATCACCAGCCCGTCGAAGATGCGCTCGACCAGAATGGTCGCCAGGCTGGCCGACATGCTCACCTGCTCGTCGCGCCTGAGCACGTAGGCGCGAATCACCTCGCCCGCCCGAAACGGGTAGACGTTGTTGCCCATGTAGCCAATGACCACAATCGGGAAGAGGCGACCCAGCGGCACCGGCTTGATCGAGCGCAGCAGGTAATGCCACCGCCAGGTGCGTCCCCACACAGCCAGGAAATAAATGGCAGCGCCGGCGGCTACCCACCCCACACGGATGCCGCGCATATCTTCCCACACGTCTTCCAGCTTCAGCCCGCGCAGCCCCACGTAGAGGAAAACGAGGCTCACCACCAGGCCGAAAAGGACGGCCCCCCACTGGCGCGCAGTGCGGAGCGCTGAATGCCTCGTCACGCGGGTTGATTCCTTTCGCGCGCACCTGACCAAAAAGTGTATTTTACCTGAAGGGCCAGGCGAAAGACAACCGGGGATTCGCCCCGTACTACCTAGCGATCTTACACCAGCAGCCGCCAGATTCCCCAATGAATCGTCCAAACAAAAGAGCGGCCAGCGATCAGCCGCTCTTTGCGGAAGGTATCAGGTTGTCACAATAAGTCTTAGGAATCCACGTTCACGGACTCTGGAAGCATCCCAGCAAGGATTCGCTCTAAAGCCATCGTGTGGCTGCATACGCCGCGCGACCGGAAGAAGCTGCAATCGCACTGCCATCGGCGCTCCGCATAGTGCACTGTATGCGGGCTGTTGTCGCCATCAAACGTCACTTCAAACGAGAGAAACTGGATGCGATCACGCTGCTCTGCATAACGCTTGGCTTTCTCGATCTTGCTGATCATCCCGTAGTCCATGTCGTACCCTCCTTCACTCTGTTGACGGGCCTCCCGAAAAGCAAAAAGCACACTGGTCCCATCCAGCGTGCTTTGTTACCCAGGCACTATGTCGTCAAGGTGGGGACGCACGATCATCTCCCAGCACCAGCCGGCTGGCCCAACACAGCTTTACGTCCCACCATCACCTTGCTCATTAAAGCCAGTATATGAGACTTCAGCGGTTGAGTCAATTGCACCGCTGCATCAGGTGCATCTCACGATGGGGGCGAAATGCTTGAACCACAGAGGACGCGGAGAAGAGCTTAACACCTCTCCAAGCTATCTTTTCTCTGTGCTCTCTGCGCCTCAGCGGTGATCTTTTGCCCCAGAAATGAGATAGCCCCCGCTGGTGAGAAGCGTCAGAACAGGGGCTGCTCCAGAGGGAGCGGGGCTAGCGCCGAGAGAGGCGCGCAACACAGCAATCTCCCCTGCACATAGGCCAGCGTGCCATCGTCCGCCACCACCAGCGAACCAATTCCCTCGCCGAAATCACCCTCTGACCGGAACAACTGCACAGACCGCGACGCTGCCCGCAGGTCATCCACCGTGCCCTGGCGCACCGCCGTCAGGCGCGCATCGTCCACGCGAATCGCGCCGCGCGCCCCTCCATAACGAACGATCCATTCGCCCCCCGGAGCCACCGCCGCTGAGCACAACTCCGCTGGACAGGTTGCCTGAGCGAGCACCCTGCCCCCCGTGTCGAAGATGCGCGTGCGGCCCTCATCGCTCACAACGAGCGTCCCCGATCCGTCCGGCAGGAAGATGGTCGGGCGGCAGCCGTCCAGCGCCAGATCGAGCGGGTACGCTCCCACGCGCACATGCTGCTGGAAGACGTGCAGCGCGCCATCGCCGGTCAGCACGCCAACCGTCCCCAGTTCGCGGTCAAGACCGGTCGCCAGCACGCCGGCAGCGTGATCGCGTAGCAGATCAACTCGCTCCCCGTCCATCATCAGCGTTATGGTGTGTCCACCGATCTCGATGACGTGCAGCCGGCCATCGTTGCTGCTCAGCACCGTCACCGCCCCCAGCCGGGCGCGCGGCAACCAGGCACCATTGGGCGCGCGCAGCGCATCGAGGAGCGCGGGACGTAGACCATCGAGCAGATCGCGGGGGTCAAGTCGCGGCAGCACTTCGCGGCCATAGAGCGCGCCTGAGTCTATGGCGTAGTACAGGAACGTCTCTTCCGCCGTGTGCAGGGCAATCAGAGGCGGATCGCCGCCGATCAGGGAGAGGTCGCGCACTCCCCATGTGTCAAGCTCCAGCAGCCAGCCCACACGCGCCTCCCTTCACGGAGCGTCCGTAATCGTGAGCTGCGCGCCGTCTTTCAGCCACACGTCCAGCACGTATTGGAAAGCGGGCACGTTCCTGCGCCGCAACTCGCCATCACGCAGCAGATCATAGCGGAAGCTGTCATAGACATACTCTGGCTCGCCGCTGCCCGCGTCGAGTTTGACATCCAGGGCCATTTCCTCCGGGACAACAAGCTCAATATCGCCGTCGCGCGTCGCCACCTGGCCCTGCATGACATCGAGCGTGGGCAGGCGCAGTGTCACGTCCCCTGCATCGAGGTCAAGCGCGAACTGCGCCACGCGAAGCCGCGTCAAGTCCGCCGTCACATCGCCGCTGTCCCCCGCCATCTGCAAGACCTCCACCGCAGCACCCGCCGGAAACAGCAGTTCCAGCGTGCCGCGCCCATAGTCTTCCAGCCTGGGAATGGCGTTGCGCGCTTCCTCGCTGATCGCCAGCACGCCGGTGTCGCCCTCCACAGACCAGGCCATCGTCACGCGGCTCTCGCGGCTGCCCGCGTAGACGGCGCGCACCTCGTCCGCCCCGTCCTCCGCCGCGCCGACCGTCACCGCTGTGCGCGTCACCTGGGCCTCCACACGAATGCGCTCAACATCCGCGCCGAGCGCCTGCGTGAGCGTCTGGACATTCTCCGTGCGCACGGCATCGGCCTGCTTGCGGTAGGCCAGCCCCACCACAACCGCCACCAATGCGACGGTCAGCGCCAGCCCGACCCAGCCCATCTCAACGCCTAATCGCCCCAGGTGCAGCCGCCGACGGCCCAGCAACACGTCGAAGCCAAAGAGAACGAGCAGCGCGGGCCAGGCGCGTTGCAGCAGGTCGCTGACAGCATCGGGAATCGCCCCGGCAACAGCCAGCAGCCAGACCGCACCGATGGCTACAATCAGCAACGGCCACATGACACGGCGGCGCGCGGTCGTCATGCTGCCCTCCAAAGCTGCTTGGCCAGGAGCACCAGCCCAAAGAGAATCACCGCCAGCGGCAGAAACGCGTCGCCATTCTCGGCGGAGAGCACGCCCAGGTTACGCGCCAGCACGATCAGCCCCATGCCGATGATCACCGCACCAATGAGCACCACGATCTCCGGGCGGCTCACCCGCGCCGCGTCCTGCGGCCCGGCTGGAATGTCGGCCAGCGATTGCGGCGGCAGGATGAGCCACAGCGCCACATAGAGCAGCAGGCCAGTGCCTGCCGTGAACACGCCGAGAATCACGAACAGCGCCCGCACCCACCAGGGGTTGACGCCTACGTAGGCTCCCAGGCCACCACACACACCCCCTA
>CAYNHD010000006.1:0-32097 GCA_964396775.1 uncultured Thermoflexus sp.
TGGCCCCTGGTGAACGGACAGGGGCCATCGCCTTTCCCCGGAACCGTTCCGGGAACGTTCCGAACAGACAGAGGGCGGAGGGGCCGGCCCGCTGCGCTGCACCGCGAGCCGGGTTTCTTCAAGGCCAGTCGCGTACCGGCGACTCGGTCTCTCTTCAGCCCGGTCGTGAATCGATCGCAATACTTCAAACACTGCAATGTGCATCCGTCCGCGGACGCTCCGCAAGCGCTATGCCTTCCCCTCGTTGGCAATCTCACTGTCCTCGACGTAGCGGCGCGGCATAGCCAGGCTGCTTCAGCCGCCCGCTTCTTGCAGGTGCAGCACATCCACCTTCTGCGCCCAATACGTCGCCCAGTAGTGGCGGCGACCTCCGTGTCTATCTCGTCAGTCGCAATGGAATCCCCGTGCAGACAGGTCTTTGGGCACGACACGGTGCCGAGATCAAACCCCAGCCCAGGCCTGGCATACGATCAGGTACTTCGCATGTGACCATAGCAGGGGTTGCGCAATTGGGCCGCGCCGCCTGACCCATTCGTCATAAAAACCGGGTGCCAGCATGACAGAATTGACCTGCTCAGGCAGATTGCCCTTGGCATCCGCCTGGCACTCTGCCCAGGTGACAAGCTCGCGCGCGCGCGTTCTGTTGCCCGCCTCGATGTAGTACCACGCCAACCACAGAGCCAGTAGTACCCACACGCCGCCGCCGTAATAGACATCATCCAGGTGACGGTGCAGACCGCTCGCGGGCACATGAAGGTCCCGCTCAATACGGGCTATTGTTCGCTGCATCACGGCATCGCCAGGCCTCAACAGGCCATGTGGCACGGAAACCCCGATCAGGTTTGCATCAACCATGTCCAGCCCAACCGACTTCGCCAACTCACCACTGGGCGTCAGCCCACAGCTCAACACGAATTCGCGTATCGCCTGAGCGGTATCCTCCAAATTCAGGGAGGGCACCAGACGTTGAGCTGCCTGCAAGCCTCCATAGATAGCGCCAAGCGTGCTGATATGGAGGTCGTCTCCCCGTTCTTCCCAGCAATCGTGGCACGGCGTCTGCCACATCGCTGCCAGGTAGCGCGCTGCCAACGTGATGGCGCGCTCCCAAGCCAGGGGCAGTGGCGTCGTGTGGGTGCGATCTACGTATTCCCCCAACGACCACAGCCATGTCCCTGGGCCATCCAACTGGAATTCGGGCCAATCGTCCGGCCCCGGATCTCCATTCGCCCGGTAGCGCGCGTTCAGCGTATCCGCCAGCACCACCGGCTGGCCATGGGCCGCACGTTCGATACAACGTTCCAGAGCCTCCGCCCGGCTATTGATCACGTTGGCGCACCAGTCATGAAACGAGCGGGCGCTCTCAGTCTGGGCTGCCATGCTGCCGACATAACTGACGTCTCCCCGCTGCCCGTCCAGAGTCATGGCATAGGCGATGTACGCGCCATCGCGAAACCAGGAGAACCAGTAGTCCGGCATCGTCGGACACGCCAGATAGCCGCCCCCAGGCATCTGGTTCTCCAGAATAACAGCGCGGCTGTGCGCGTAGATCTGCGGGTTACACGGGGTGTCACTCATCACTGATACTCCAACACGATCATGGACCAGACATCAAGGTACGGAAGCACAAGAGAAAGATTCCAGCCATCGGCGACTCTGGTGGACGACACATCCAGCATCTGGGCGTCCAGATCGCCCCTGTCGGGCGAAGCCCACCAGGCGCGCGTCACCGGACGGCCTGCGTGAATCTGCACGGCGAGGCTGCTCAGAGGATGGGGGCCTGTGGTCAGGGGCGTTGCCCACTGGCCGCTGTCTATCCCAACCAGGTTGACCAGGCTGAACGTCTCGCGATCCTGCCCCTGGCGGACGATGACAGCGACGCGATCGCGCGAGCGCAATGAGCGCGTCTCAATCCCTTCGATGTAGAGAGCAGGGGCGCGTTTGCCGGTCGCATTGACCATGCCGACCGAGAGCACTTCCTCGTAACGGATCAGGAAGTCGTAGTACTGCCGCATCACGCCCTGCATAGCCTCGCCCATGACGCCAAAGCGCGGGAAGTACGGGTCGGCCAGCATCGCCTGTGGCTCCCCCAGCTCCAGGTGAAAGCCGCCGCTGGCGAAGATGATAGCATTCGCCAGTCGAACGTTGTGGAAGTGATCGGGATGGATGTAGGCAGCCAGGATCACAGGCTTGTCCGCGCCGCGTTGCTGCGCGTGGACGATCAGGCGATGCAGGTCCATGAAATCACGATAAGGTTCCCAGACCTCGATGTAGACGGCGTCCTGCCTGGCGGCAGCGACCGTATCTGTGGGCCAGTTGCGCACCGCGTTGAAGATCACCGCGCCGGACTCGCCGCGCCAGCTCTGCACCAATGCGGCAGTCTGGTTGATGAACGCGGGGAAGACTGCGGCCAGATCGACGCGCTCCCCCGCCGCATTGCGCGCGACCTGCGGAGCGCCGTACTGGTCAATGTGGATTCCGTCGAAGCCAGTGCGCTCCAGCACGCGGGAGAACTCACGCAGCAGGTGCTCGTTCCAGGGTGAGCCGGGCGTCGGATCCATGATGATGAGCAGGCCATCGCCGAACTCAAACGGCTGGCCGGTAGGCTGGAACAGCGCCCAGGTAGGGTGCTCCCGGTAGAAGGCCGGCGATGCACCGTAGATCGCCGTGTAGGGCATGGCGGCGATGTTGTGGGCGTGAGCCGCCTCAATCAGGCGCTCGACTGTATCCAGCGACAGACGGCGCCCCAGCAGATCGGTGTACTCTTCAGTGGGCGGAAGCAGGGCCTCGTGGCGATACTGCCAGTCGTAGAATTGCAGGCCGTTGATGTGATAGCGGGCCAGCCAGTCCATCGTCGCTTGGGCGTCGTCTCGGCCAGGGCCAAATTCGCTCAGGAAGCCATAGCGTGGCGCTTGCGTCCAGCGCCCCAACACATCAAAGGCCGTTGAAGCGCTCGCCACGATCCTGTCGCCATTGAACAGGCGCAGCGTGAGGCCGTAGCCACGCGGCGACTGGGGAGGAGGCATCCAGGTTAGAACGGCTGAACCATCCTCAATAATCACATCGAGCACAGCCACTGTCTCGGCCAAATGCGTGATCGTCGCTTCGGCATGCGCTCCGCCGGTGGCGGTGATGAGGAAGGTCGCGGCTTTCCCTGGGTGAAAGAACGCCTTGTCGGGAGTTATGCTGACCGTTGCATCCGCTTGCATCAAGGCTGTACCTCCGCCGAGAACCAGTGACATTGCCCCTGAGAGCACCACGACTGACCAGCGCATCACCCCTTGAGCGCCCCCGCGGTGATCCCTTTCACGAAGTAGCGCTGGAAGAAGATGAAGAGCAGGATGGTCGGCACGACCGCTGTCAGCGAGGCGGCAAACACCAGGCCCCAGTCGCTGGCGTGCTGCCCGCGGAAATTGGCGATGGCAATCGGCAGAGTGCGTTTCTCCAGGTCGGTCAACACCGTGAGCGCCCAGATATACTCGTCCCATGCGCCCAGGAACGAGAAGACGGCGACCGTGCTCAACGCCGGCCTGGCCAGCGGCACCATGATGCGCACGAAAATGGTGAAGTGGTTGGCTCCATCTATCAGCGCGGATTCCTCTAGCTCGCGAGGGAGCGTCTCGAAGAAGCCGCGCAGCAGGAACATGTTGAACGCCATCGCGCCGGCTGTGTACACCAGCACGAGGCCAGGCAAGCTGTTGAGCAGCCCAAGCTTCTTAGCCAGTATGAACTGCGGGATGATCAGCATCATGGTCGGCACCATCATCATCGCCAGAATGGAGTAGTAGATCACGTTCTTGCCGCGAAAGTCGAAGCGGGCAAACGAGTAAGCCATCATCGCCGTCAGCGTCGTGACCAGCATGGAAGTAGTCACCGCCACCCCGAGGCTATTGAAGAATGCCTGGCCGAAATTGCGACTGGAGAAGGCGGTCTTGAAGTTGTCCAGCGTGGGATTCTGCGGGATGAAGGTCGGCGGAAATTCCGGTGTGTAGGCATTGGGCTTGAAGGCAGTCGCGGCCATGTAGACCATGGGGGCCATAGCCACCACTGTGCCTAGACACAGGATGATCAGGATCGTGATCTGGAATCCCCTCTGTGAACGGATGCTCGCGAAGGCCACAGGGGCACTCTCCCTCAATACTCCACACGTTGGCTGAACAGCTTCATTTGGACAGCGCTCACAGAGACAATGATGGCGGCCAGGATGTAACTGATCGCCGCACCGTAGCCAAACCACAAGCGGCCAAAGGCCCGGTCGTACATATAACTGAGAACAACCTCGGTGCGGTGCAGCGGGCCGCCGCCCGTGATCAACAGCACAGAGATGAAAGCCTGGAACCCACCGATGATGAGCGCAATCATAATGAACAGGCTAGTCTGGCGAATCAGGGGCAGAGTCACAAACCGGAAGCGCCGCCACTCTCCTGCGCCATCAATGGCGGCTGCTTCGTACAACTCCACTGGAATGCCCTGCAGAGCCGCCAGAAAGATCACCATGGCCCAGCCCACTCCCTTCCAGATGCCGAGCGAGTAGATGATGATCCACGCGGAACTGGGCTGGCTCATCCAGGCGACCGGCTCGGAGATGACCCCCAGTATCTCGACCAGCACGTAATTCACCAGGCCGCCAGGATGGGAGACGAAGAGGAACTGAAACAGGAAGCTCACCACCACCCAGGATGTGACCACCGGCACGTAGTAGATGGCGCGGAACAGGCGTTGACCGAAGAAGACCCGGTCAATGAGCACAGCAAGCGCCAAGCCCAGAATCATCTGCCCGCTGACCGTGACGGCGGTGTAGCGCGCGGTATTCTTCAGCGCCATCCAGAAGTACTTGTCGTGGAGCGCCTGATCGTAGTTCTGCAGCCCGACGAATTCGCTCGTCTGCCCGGGGATCACCTTCCAGTCAAAGAAGCTGATGTAGAACTCGTAGCCCAATGGATAGAGCATCCACAGCACATACAGGGCCACACCTGGAAGCAGGAACAGGTAGGGAACATACCACCGGCGGTGCAAGTTCGAGTGCATCAGTCTGCCTCAGCATAACAAAGCCGGGAGCCATGATTTGACCGATGTAGGGGCAAACGGGCCAGCAGGCTGGTTCCCGAGTGCCCCTACCGCTTCTCGGTCGTCAAGGACTATTGCGCCAACAGCGCGTCAATCTCTTCGGCAGCGAAATCCAACGCCTCTTGAGCCGACGCCTCACCACGCAGGATCAACTGGCCCGCTTCGGTCAGCACTTCCTCCATCTGCGTCCAGGCCGGATGCGGCGTGCGGGCTTGGGCGGTTTCGAGCTGCTCCAGGAAAGTCCCATAGTACGGGTGATTCTGGAAGTAGTCCGTCTCGATGAGCGCCGTGAGCACAGTCAGTTGGCCGACTTCGGACATCTTGAGCTGATATTCCTCGCTCTGAGTGAAGCGCAGGAATTCTAGCGCCGCCTCGGTCTCGGCTCCCTTGAACAGGGCAATATTCTCGCCACCTACCACCGAGATCGAGCCGCCAGACCCGGCGGGCATCAGCGCCGTATGGATTTCGAAATCCGGGTATTGTGCCTCAGCCAGGGGGAACCACCAGGGGCCTTCAAGTACAGAGGCGAACACATCCGTGAAGAATCCCTCAGTGCCCAGGCCGCCGCCCAAGAAGGACGGCGAGAAGCAACCGCTGTTTACCATCTCAGCCAGGAATTCGTAGGCGGCTACAGTCGCTTCGCCGTTCACGTACCCTGACGCGGTCGTGATCTCGGGGTCTGTGATGCTGCCGCCAAAGCTCCACACCCAGGGGAGCACGGCCCAGCCGTAGGTCCCGCCATCGCTGAACACGTACTTGTCATCACCCAACGCCTTGATCGGCTCGCATTGGGCTTTCAGGTCGTCAATTGTGGCAGGCGGCCCCTCAATGCCAGCCGCCTCATACAGGGTCGAGTTCCACCAGAAGATACGCGTGTTCGTGTCGAGCGGCAGGCCATAATAGTGGCCCTCATACAGATTGGTAGACAGAGGGCCGGGGAAGACACGGTCAGCCAGGTCCTGGAAGTCTGGCATGATCTCGTCCAGCGCCTCGAGCACGCCCAGTTTGGCGAATTCGGGTGACCAGATGATGTCGAGGCGGGCCAGGTCTGGCCCTTCTCCACCGGCCAGAGAGGTTAGCATCGTCTGCCGAAACTCATCGTAGGGGAACGGGACCGATTTCACCTTGATGTCAGGGTGCGCCGCCTCGAACATCGGGATCAGGGTATTCACCAGCATCTCGTTCTCAGGCGATACTTCGTTGTAGGTGTGCCAAAATTCAATGGTCACTGGTTCCTGCCTCGCTTGCGTCATCCCGATGGGCAGCGCCAGCGCAGCCATCAACAACACGATCATCAGTCTGTGTTTCATTGTGATCTCCCTTTCATGGCTTCAAACAGTAGGGCGGAATTGGTCTCACCGGTTGAGTTGAAAGTACCTGATCTCACCTCCTGGCTATGCTCCTTACTTTCTTCAGATGCTGAATTAAGTCGGTCAAAAAAAAGAGGGGCGGCATGCCCATCACTCCAGTCTGGGCATGCTGAAAATCCTGCCCAACACCAGACTGGCTGCGCCACGCGCCCATGTGTCATCACTCAGCGGCTCGATGCGGATTTCGACATCCTCGGCCAACTGACCAAACATGTGCTGCCGCGCGGCCTCACGCATGGGAGCCAGCAGGAACTCGCCCATGCGCAAGCCTTCACCACTGATGAGGATCAGCGCGGGGTTGAGCAGGTTCACTACGCTGGCTATGGCGCAGCCTAGAACCCGTCCTCCTTCGGCGAGCACATCCCGCGCAACGCTGTTGCCCGCCTGAGCCGCCGCCACCAGTTCCTCAGGCATTGAGACGGTCAGGCCCTGCAGACCCGCACGATACAGCAACCACGGCTCAGCTACAAAAGTCTCCAAACAACCCCGATTGCCGCAACCACACACGAATCCATGGGGATCAATCACCACATGGCCGAATTCGCCGCCACCACCGCGGGTGCCTCGATAGACTTGGCCGTTGGCAACGATACCCATACCCACCCCACGACCAATGGTGATCACCAGGAAGTCGCGCACCTGTCGCCCCACGCCGTAGAGCTGCTCGACCCGCGTTAGCGTGTTCACGTTGTTGTCCAGAGAGACAATACAGCCAAGTTCGTCCTCGAGCAGCTTGGCGAAGGGGACCTCACGCCAACCGTTATGGGGTGATACCCGACACAAGCCGGCCTGAGAGTCGATGATCCCTGCCAAGCCAACACCCACCCCTAGAAGATGCTTGCGGCTGATCTGCGCTGCATGCAGCAATGCCTGGACGCTTTCTGCAAGCAGGTGGGAGACAGCCTGGGGAGTGCGCTCAACAAGCTCTACCGTCCGTCTGGCAACAACCTCTGCATTGAGATCCGTGAGAGCGAGCGTCGCGTGCTCTTCAGCTAGTTTGATGCCAATCACATAGACGCCCCGTGAATTCAGGGCGAGGAGGATGGGGCGCCTGCCACCGCGCGATGCACCTTCTTGCTTGGCGAACACCAGGCCGTCGTCTATCAGCTCGGCAGTCAACCCCGTTACCGCTGCCGGACTGAGGCCAGTCAGTGCGGCAATGTCGGTGCGAGCGATGGCACCATGTGATCGGATCACATTGAGTATCGCTGCGCGGTTGACTGCCTTGAGGAATTGTCGTCGCGGCATACTTCATTCATTGAATAAAGAATGTTGTCTTTGCATAGGCTACTACTGATCGGGGAACTTGTCAAGAGCATTGGGGCCGCTGGTCAGGGGTCACCGCCGATTTCTCAACACAGACTGCTAGCAACTGGCAATAGCTTCTGCTGCACTGCCGCGTATCTCGATCCGCAGAAGCGTTGGCATCGGCATTCAGAGCAGCCAGCGGAGGAGAGATGCTGACTAGCTCGCCAACTGATTCGCAGCATAAAGCAGGCCGATGAGGAACGCCAGAAGAGAACCGCACACTAGCAGCTACAGCGCCGGATTCCGCCAATTGCCCCAGAGTGGCATATAATCACTTTTTGAGTTGAGGCTTGAAACAACGCGCGCCAGGTGATCCAAGATCGGTTGCTTATGAACCGTCTGAACCAGCGAGGAGCGCAATGTCGATACCGATTATTTGTTGGGATGCGCGATTGCGCCAGTTTTGCGAGACGTTTCGGACCTGCTTCAGCCGACCCCAGTTCAAGTACCTGATGACCGTACTGCTGGCGCTAATGCTGTGTCAAGAGACGCATACGCTGACCGGACTGCTGCGCCAGGTCGCCGACGGGCAGAGTGTGAGTGGATTGTCGCGGTTTCTGAGCCAGTCGCCTTGGTCGGCGACGGGAGATAGCTAGGGCATGGGTCGAACGGTTTCATGAGCAGATGGTTGGACAGGTGGAAGCCGAACATGAGCGGCAGCGCCGCCAGCGACCGAAAAGGCGGGGGCGTGCCCGGAAAACAGTTGTGACCGGCTATCTGATTGGAGACGACTCGACACAGCACAAACCCAAAGGCAAGAAGATGGGCGGATTGGGCCAACACTATTCGACGACTGCCGAACGGCAAGTAAGCGGCCATTGCCTGGCGCAGAGCCTGTATGTGCTGTTGGGGCGGCGCTGCCCGTTGGCCCCGCAGATGTATCGGCAAAAAGCCGTCTGCCAGCGTGAGGGCGTCCCCTTCCAGAGCAAGGTGGACATGATGAAAGCCACCCTTCGAGATTTCCAACCCGTGCCCGATACGCTGACGCATGTCCTGGTGGATAGCTGGTACACCTGCAGACGGATTTGGCGAACGGCCCGCGAGCGGGGCTTCCTGATCACCAGTGGGTTAAAGGCCAATCGCTGGCTGTGGATCACCGACGCTCAGGGGCAGGAGCAGTGGATGCGCCTCCATGAGTACGCGGCTCAAGTCCCGCCAGCGCAGTATCAGAAGATGACCTGGCCTGAGCAGGGCGAACCGCGCACCGTCTGCGTGCATGTCGTGCGCATGCGCGTGCGTAAGCTCTACACCTGCCAAGTCGTCATCGCTCGTTTCGCCCTGGACTGTCCGCTTAAGGCCGTGCGCTATTGGGCTTCCAGCGACCTGGACGCTGCTGCGCCCACCCTGATCACCCTATCGCTACCCGATGGACTATCGAAGTCTTATTCAGTGATGCCAAAGACCTGCTCGGCCTCGACCAGTACCAACTTATGGACGCCACCGCCATCCTGCGCTTCTGGACGCTCGTCATGGCCGCCTACGCCTTCCTGGACGAAGAACGTGCCCGGCTTCAGCACGACTGCCAGACGCATGTAACCCTGGGTGATACCCGACGCGAGGTCCAACGTTGGCATTGGCGGCATGTGGTGAACTGGATTCATCAGCAATTCGTGTCCGGGGTCACGCCCGATGCGCTACACGCCCTGCTCGTCGCGTGACCGTTAAAAAATGCAAAGATAGAGTCTTCGTTACTCTGACCAGTCTTTTGGTCCCACAAATTCTGACACGCAACATTGGGAACCCTAGCATACCTATGGGCAGAAACGATGGGCGTCGTCCTCCCTTCGATGTATTCTCCGGGTTGTGCTTGGTCGTCAGTATGCGGTTACAGAGCTACTTGACCATGACCAAGCGCAGCTGACAGAAAGTTCAGCAGCAAAGACCGGAGTGAGGGGTAGGGAAAGTTGGAGAGCAGCCCCCAGAGGCAACTCTCCAACTCTAGAAAGCAATGGCTGGGCACCCCCCAATTTCCCCATCTGCAACTGCTGGGCTGCGTGCCACACCAGTTCAATCACCTGCAGCAGCAGCCTCTCTTCGTGGCACCGTCGGATCATTCCTGTAATAGCGTCGCCCCAGCCACAGCGCCACGTAGACGAGCCCGATCAGCACCGGCACCTCAATCAGTGGTCCGACCACTGTCGCCAGAGCCTCGCCAGAGGCGATCCCGAACGCGCCCACGGCTACCGCAATCGCCAGTTCGAAGTTGTTGCTCGCGGCGGTGAAGGACAGCGTGGCCGACTCGTTGTACTTGAAGCCGATGCGGTGCGAGATGAAGAAGCTGATCGCGAACATCAGCGTGAAGTAGACCAGCAGCGGGATGGCGATGCGTAGGACGTCCACCGGGTTGTCCACGATCTTCTCTCCCTGCATGCTGAACATCACCACCACCGTGAACAGCAGGCCGATGAGGGCTGTGCGGCCCAGGCGCGGCGCGAACTCGCCATCATACCATTCGCGCCCACTGCGGCGGATGAGCGCGAAACGGGTGATGATGCCGGCCGCCAGCGGAATCCCCAGGAAGATCAGGACGCTCTTGGCGATGTCCCACATCGTGACGCCGACTTCAGCAGTGTCTGCGCCGAAGAGACCAGGGAGCAGCTTCAGGTAGAAGTAGGCCAGCGGGCTGTACATGATGATCTGGAAGACCGAGTTGAGGGCCACCAGCACCGCACAGTCCTCATTGTTGCCCCCGGCCAGCATATTCCAGATCAGGACCATGGCGATGCAGCGCGCCAACCCAACGATGATCAGCCCGGTGCGGTATTCAGGGTAGTCTGCCAGGAACAGCCAGGCCAGGGCGAACATCAGCGCCGGACCAATGATCCAGTTCTGCAGGATGGAGACGACGAACAGCCGTCCCTGGCCACGCAGGTTGCTAAGCTCCTCGTATTTTACCTTGGCCAGTACCGGGTACATCATCCAGAGCAGGCCAACCGCAATCGGGAACGACACCGTGTCAATGCGCAGCGAGTCGAACGCCTCCTGGATGCTAGGGAAGATCGCGCCAAGAATGACCCCGGCAGCCATCGCCAGGAAGATCCACAGCGGCAGGAAGCGATCCAGCAGTGAGAGCCGCTGGAAGATCGCGCCAGCCTGAGTGGCAGTGGTGGATTGGGATCGCGTAGTAGCCATCTGTAGTTTGTCTCCTATGGGTCAGTAATGGATAGAGAGCAGCAGTCTAGCCGTTGCTCGTCCGAATTGAACGTTTCGCGAATCACAAGGATACCGATACCTCTCCTTTGGCGATGCGCCTTCGACTTGGCGAGCAAGAACACACAGTGTCAGTCCATGTCGGGCGGCTCAAGCAAGGCGGTCAGTGCGTCAAAGGCGTGTGTCTTGAGGGAATAGAACGCCCACAGCCCTCGCTGTTCGACATTCACTATGCCAGCTTGACGCAAGACCTTCAGATGATGCGAGATGGTCGGTTGTGTGAGCGAGAAGAGCTGCTCGACTTCACACACGCAGAGTTCCTTGGCCTGCCGACTAAGGATATCCACGATGTGTACCCGAACGGGATGGCTGAGCGCCTTGGCCAGCACGACGATGCACTCGGCCTGATCGTCGTTCAAGCGGAGCACCGCCGCAGGGGCCGTACAAGCCGAATGCTCTGGGCTTTCGAGCTTTTCTGCCACTGTGTCGTCCGTAGTTGTGTTCATGCTGACGTCCACACCCTTCGTCTGCACAGGGCCAGAGTATAGTCACTATATAGAAGGTCGTCAATATAACGTAATTCAGTCCAGATTGCTGGCTCGCTCGCGGGCCCACTGCGCGATCTGCTCGCGCCTGGGGACGCGTCCGGCGCTGAGCAATTCCTCATTCATCAGGAGCGCGGGCACGCTCAAGACGCCGTAGCTCGCAATATCCAGAAAATCAGTCACCTTGACGATTTCATAGGCGATAGGTGGGTCCATCATATCAAGAGCAAGACGTGTCTCTGCCTCCAGATAGCGGCAATTGAGGCACCCGGAGCCAAGTATCTTGACCGTCAACATAGGCACATCCCTTCCTCCGCCTCGGCGAGACGGATCACACGCCGAACAGCCGTTCAGGGTTGACTCAGAACAAGGACACCCCATAGATGTAGATCAGGCAGTAGTAAATGCCCACAACGATGAAAAGAATCCCGGTGATGGTCCGGGCCCATCGCTCAAAGGCTGCGATCCGCTTGAAGGCTTGGGCCACTTTGTGCGTTCCAGCCGCGAGCAGTCCCGCGAAGAGCAGCACCGGCAGGCCGGTCGCAACCCCGTAGACGGCAGGCAATACCAGCCCGGATTTCCATTTCAGGGCGAGGGGCAGGACACTGCCAAAGAACAGCGCTGCCGAGGTGGGACAGAAGGATAGTGCGAACAGAATGCCGAGCACGCCCGCGCCCCAGATGTTCAGATCCTCGACGCGCGTCTGCATCGCCTGGCTGACGCCTCTTCCGGCCACATTGAAGGTAATGAGTTCCAGGAGCACCATCCCGACCAGAATTAACAACGGACCCAGGGCGAAGTTCATGTACTTCTGCAAAGAGTACGATAAAGATGGGGCGGAGAGCAGACTGGCCACCAACACAGTGCCCAGTAGGGCATAGGTGAGCATCCGCCCGCCAGTGTACAGCAGCCCGGAGACGAGGACAGTCCTCGGATTACCTACACGCCGGCCAACGAAGGACATCGCCGCAACGTTGGTTGTCAGGGGACACGGACTGATCGAGGTCAGTATCCCAAGCCAGAAGGCCGATGCCACAGCAACGATCGTTTCTTCCATCACCGATTTCTCTGCAACATGGCTGCCGTCTCATTCTGGACATACGCTAGAAACGCGCTTCTGTCGCCAACCAGCCGCCAGACCCTATCCAGGTTCTTCCAATCTGCCTGAGTGTTGTTGTTAAGGCGGACGACAACTACCAAGGGTGCGTAGAGTTGATAGTCCCGGATGAAGTGCACGGTGCTCGGCGTCTCAACGTTGATGACCTGGAACTCCATACTGCCGTTCCTCAGCTCATCAGCGAATGCCATTTCAACCGCTTCTTTGGTGTACGACTCTATTGTTCTGCAGGTCACGCAGCGCGCATTGCCGTGGAAGTAGTACACGATGAGTCTGTCTTCGACGACGGACACCTCATCAGACTTCGCTGCTTCGGAGCCGGTGGACTTGTTCCCAGACTCTCTCGCGATGAGTACGATTAAACTCACGGCAACAAATGCCACCAGCGCTATGGTTATGAGCTGCTTGGGTCTCATTGACGAACTCTCTACTCTCACGTGTATGTTGATACTCGGTTCCAGAAGAGTCATCGCCTCGATCCAGGTAAGGCCGAGGATCGTTTCTCATCTATTGCAGCCAAAGGATGGAATCCCGATCTTCTGCCTACCCTCACAAATATTCCACGAGCTTTATCAGGATCTGAACAGCAAGCATCCACATCAACAGACCAAGCCCCGCTTTGATAACTCGGCTCTTGAAGCGCATGCTAAACCGTGCACCAAGATTTCCACCGACAAGTACTGCGACGCCCGTCACTGCCATTAGCTGAAAATCGAGCTTGTGAGAGGACGCATGGCCCAGAATTCCAGCGAGTGCGGAGAAGGATATGATCAGATGCGATGATCCCGCCGCATACTTGGTGGGGTATTCGCAGACGTAGACCATGAAGGGAACGATGAGAATGCCACCCCCGACACCCAGCAAGCCGGAAATGATCCCTACCGCGAAGCTGAAAGACACGATAAGCACATGCATGTCCGTGGAAAAGCCAGTTGGGAGCTGTTCTGCACCGCTTCCCTTTTCCCAATAGGTGTGGAGCATTCTTGCCCCCAGGGCAACCAGGAAGACCATGAATAGCCACAGCAAAACGGTGGAATCAACGAACTTGGATAGATAGCCTCCCATGAAAGCGCCGATGATGATGCCCGGCACGAAGAGGAAGGAGGCTTTGTAATCAATCATCTTGTTACGGTAAAAGATGTACCCGGCAGACAACGACGTGATGAGATTCAGCACAAGGGAGGTTGACGTGGCCAACAACGTCATGTAACCGAGCAGAATGAGCATCGGCGAATATACCGATCCGCCACCCTGGCCAAACATTGAGAATACAAAAGCTATCACAAAGGCAAAGATGACAGCTGCCACAAGCGTGACATTAAGATCCATTCCGGCCTCCTGAGTCCAGCCTTCCGAAGTTCTCAAAGCTTCGGAACGCTGGCGACTCCTGGATTTGCTACACAGACTTACCGCTCAACCAGAACAGACTTTTCGTAGCCAGCGCAAGGAATACACACCGGTTGGCCGTCTTTCATCCGCACGTAGCGGTCAAAGACGTACTCACCGCACACGCTGCACTTGCTTTTGTTGAACGAGCCTTTGACCGGTGCATACGTGAAATCGGGCTTGGCTTCCACTTTGAAGACGGTTTCATCGGGCTGCGCGTACACCCACTGGATCACTTCCTGACGCACATCGACTGGAATACGTGACGGCTCGACGCCTTTCTTGCGGTAGGCAAAAAACTCAAACTTGCCCATCGCGTCAATGAAATCTGGCAAGAGAGAATAGCGCACAGCGCCCTTCTGCGGATGGTAGAACGTGGCTGCCAATTTGCCGTAGAAGGTCTTGGCGATCATCACCTTGCCATAGGTTGCGCCGGTCGCAATTTGAATCCCATCTATCATACAAGTCTGCGGGTGGCCTTCGCCCAGTTCGGGGAAGACGAAGAACCCATGATCGGCTTCCTTCTCTGCGCCCAGATACGCGAGCGCCAGCTTGCCCATGCGGTAGCCGATGGGCATGAAGGGACATTCGTGGCCATGAAATTCAAAGGCCCATTCAGGGGGAGCATACTGCGTGGTCATTTCAATCTCCTCGATTCTTGTTGCTCGATCGCGACGAAAAGCAGGCTGCAGTGTTGAGCAGCCATGCTATCAGGGTATTTCCAAACAGCAGCACACCAAGAGCGACCAGCCACCCTGATCCCTATACTCCGCGAGTGCTGTGGCACAGTGCACTCAGGTGCAGGCCCTAGAACGTTGCCAGGGCGACCCCAAACAGGTAGCCCGCCAGCGTGCTGAACACAGCAACCAGACCAACATAGGCCGCAGTCTTGGTGCGCCCCATGATCCTGCCCGTCACCAGGATGCTCTGTAGGCTCAGTTCCGGGTCGGCCAGCAGATAGGCCAGCAACGGGCCGCGATGCATCCCCAGGTCCAGGAAGGCAGCCGCGATGGGCACCTCAACGAGCGTGGGGAAGTACATGAACACACCGAAGGTCACGCCGATCAGGTTGGCCCAGATCGTGTTGCGCCCGGCCAGCGACTTCACCCACTCTTCCGGCGTGATCTCGCGGAACATGCCAGCCACGAATACGCCGACGATCAGCAGGGGGAATATCTGCCTGATGAAGCGCCAGGTCTCCCACAGCCAGTGCGCCAGCTCATCACGTTCCAGGTGCTTCACAGCGATGACGCCCAGCGCGCCCAACAGCACGACCTCGGCGAAGAAGCGGCCGGTGAAGTTGATGACAAGGCTGCCCGTTTGCGTGGAGGGAGCGGCCAACAGCAGGGTGAAGCCGGCCATACCCAAAGCAACCCAGGTCCAGTGGTTGAAGCCGGTCAGGATGTTGTTGAACCCCTTCCAGGCAACGGGGGCGATGAGCAGCAGCATGATGATCAGGGCTGCCCCCTGGTAGGTCAGGCTCAAGGCATCCAGGCTTTCCTGGACGTCACCCGGAATCTCAACCGGAAGGGTGACGGTGAAGGCCGTGCCGGTCAGCAGACCGATCTGCAGCGTCCCGGCGATGAGCACCGCCAGCAGCAGGCCGAACAGAGCCCACAGCGCAGGGCGCATGGACGCGGTCTGCTCAAACATCGCCCCAGCAGATGGCGCAACCTCGGGCTGCTTGAACACCGCCGCCATGATCATGCCAATGAGGATGCCGAAGGTGATGGCCAATACGATGCGCGCCACCGCAATGTCCATCCCGATCACCGCGCCAGTGTAGCTGATGGCCAGGATATTGACGGCGGGCCCCACGAAGAGAAACGTGATCGCCGGGCCGAGACCCGCGCCGCGCTTCCAGATCCCGGCGAACAGGGGCAGGATGGTGCACGAACACACCGCCAGAATGAAGCCGCCAAGCGCAGAGGCCGGGTAGCTGATGTACTTCGGCGTCTTGGGGCCGAGGTAGCGCGTGACCACCTCTTTGGGCATGAGGCCGCCGAGATAGCCGGCAATGAAGAAGGCGGGTACCAGACACAGCAGGACGTGCGCCGCCAGATAGTCGAGCAGGCCGGTCCAACCCGCATTCAGTAGATCGAGCACGACAGCCATAGCTTACACCTCGTCATATTCAGAAGTGTGAATGAGAGTATTGCCAAGAGATGCCCCGCCGGTGGCGAGGCATCTCCCTCTGCCTGCGTACGTCAGGATGTCCGCGCAGCTTCCACGAGCCAGCCTCTGATTCCCTCGACGCTGGGGATGCGCGCCGCAGCGACGACCTTCTCGTTGATGACCAGTCCGGGCGTGCTGAAAATGTACTGGCTGATCTCAAGCGGATCGGTCACTTTGATGATCTCGCAGTCCGGCTGGGGATTGAGCGCCGCCAACGCTTCGCGCGTGTGGATTTCAACTTTCTGGCAGTTGCGGCAGCCAGGGCCGAGAACCTTGATGGTCAGCATAGTTTCCCTCTTCAGTAGCTCAAGATACGCGTTCACTAGCCACAGCACAGTGCGGGCACGGACAACCTTTCAGCGGGACCCGCTCATGCCCCCCGATAGGTCCTAGTAAGGTGTCGAGGAGTCCTGCCGTCACGTCGTCTGTGAGACGGTAGAAGACTTGCAGTCCTTCTCGGCGGGCGTCCACCAGCCCAGCGTCGCGCAGCACCATCAGTTGCTGCGAGATATAGGCCTGGCGCTTGCCCAACGCAGTCTCCATGTGGCACACGCACGCCTCACCACTGCGCAGCATATCCAGGATTTGCAGGCGCACCGGGTGGGCCAGGGCCTTGAAGCGAGCCGCGAGTTGCTCGTAGTGCGTCATGGTTTCACCTGCCATATTCGCAAAGACGAATGCAGTTTACCTGAGCACTATCTTGCAGACAAGAGCGCATAGTCACCTCATTGGCATGACTTATTTCGCAGCAGGTGTGGAAGTGGAACACCCCTGTCGCTGCTAATGATAGGTGTCACGCGCACGACATAACGAAATGCACTGCTCGCGATCTGGAGATACGGTATGCTATATTCTGAATGTTGAATGGATGATGAGCGCGGTGAGTCCGATCCACCCGGCCGTATTCCGTTGCATCATCGCCACATACTTCAGGAGACAGATCGATGGCAGCTAATCCGAATTTCATGAAACCCTGGCATGGCATCCCCCGCGAAGCAATTGAGTGGCACCCCACCGTGATCGCCGACCGGTGTGTGGGCTGTGGCCTGTGCGTTACCTCCTGCGGGCGAGAGGTCTACGCTTTTGATTATGAGGCGAACGTCCCGGTTGTCGAGCATCCCCTGCAGTGCATGGTCGGCTGCACGACCTGCGCTACGGTCTGCACCCGCGATGCGATTGAGTTCCCCTCGCAGGGATACATCCGGCAGGTGATCCGCAAACAGAAGCTCGAGCGGCAGAGCAAGGATGTGCTTAAGGCCAATCGAGAGAAGTACGACGTCCGGCTGCATGACGAAGTGCTTGCTAAGTAGGCGCTTACACGGGCGTTCACAGGCGGCACAATGCAGAAGATGGACAGATCTCGCACACTGCTATTCGTTCTGAGCATGCTGCTGGCCTCTTCTGTGGCTTGCGGCCTCAGCAAAGAAGCGGCCCCAACTCAGACGCCCGAACCTGCTGAACCGCCGATGGCCATGCCCTCGCTGCCGGACCCTATGTGGGAGACCCCGACAACCTGGTTCGTGATCGGCTCGACGGCCAACATTCATGCCTGCGCGTCAGCGGACTGCGCGATCATTGAAACTGTTTCATTCGGGAAGCGCCTGGTTGTCCTGGAGACAGTGGGCGATTGGCACAGAGTGCGTCTGGCGGCTGGTAAGCATGGTTGGATTGAGGCCGATCTCACCAGTCAATCGGCTGTGTGCGCAAGCTGTGAGTGAGCTATCGTTATGGCTTTGATCACCTTGCGCCGTACGTTCCCATCAGAAGCTTGAAACTGCTCAATGCCTGTTGCGCTCACCAGGCGTTTGGCGCTCAGGTGTCCGGTAGACCGGGAAGAAAAAGATGTCAGGTTCAAGAAAGATCGGGAGAGATATTCTCACTTCTGCCCACGAATCAGAATGGGACATTGGCAGTTATCTGCGATATGAGCATGAGCGGCCTGATGTCGTCTCGCTTTCACTGGACTGGGAGAGCGCTCCTCCCAGCCAATCGCTTGATGCAGTGTTGCAGATTTTGCAGGGGGACTACCCCGATGAAGTGTACCTGGCGGAAATGCCAAGACCCGGGGCGTGGACGCGCAAGCTCAAGCTGTTTGTGCCTGGTCAGACGGCCAGGGTGATCACAGTTGTGGGCGGGGGTGCGCCGCGTCTGTGGCTGGGAAATGAGGTCGCCTACCAGTTGCCCAATCCACAGGCCAAGCATAACAGCGAGATCTACCGGCATTTCCTGGCTGAAAACAGTCTGTTGACCGAGAAGGTGCGGTTTGAGGAAGCACAAGGTGGACTGGGACTCCTTCAGGGGAAGCACATCCAGACTCGAATGGCACAGGCTCTGGCTTTGACTGATGATAGCGTGGCCATTCCAACGTTAGTTGCCAGGGGAAGGCTCAGCATTCCTGGATGGGAAGGGGCCTTCCTGGCTTACAGTGAAGCCTTCAACCACCGTCCGGGCTTTTATCTACGATCTGAGTTTGGGCAAAAACGGGCTACCCCCGGGTGGGGAGTGGAGGTTTTTCGATCCGGAGTGCGCAGCCTTTTTCAGACGTTGAGAAGGGTCAATGTTCAGGAAGGCGGGATGTTTCACGGCGATTTGGTCCACCGGCTTCGTGGTGGCAGCGCCAACTTAGGTTTTTCTCTTGAAGGCACAGCCGTTCTCAAAGGCTGGGGGCGACGAGCAGATGAGCAGGTCAAGACGTGGCCGGTGGAGGAGTTTCGCAGACACCAGATGCGAGAGGTTACCGGTGCTCTGGCTGGCTTGATCTATGACATTCTGGACAGTGATATGAGGCGTGAAGATCGCTGGCGCTTGGTGGTTGACACAGTCCAGTCCGGACTTGAAGAGTATACAGGTCGCCAGGGAGCAATTGACCAGGTACTGACGTTTGGTTTGCCGCCAGACATGGATCGCCTGAGAAAGACACGCAGGGCGATCCTGGATGATTACGAATTGCGAGACTACCAGGACGACCTCATTCTGCATCAAGAGAGCGGTCAGTTACCTGATGAAATCAGAAGCTGGTTGGTTCAGTGTGTTTATCGGTTCTTCTGAGCATCGGATGAATGGATGGCTCTCACCATGAGGGCAGCACAGTTTCGAGATGTCTGGCGATGACAAGCGGGGACAGGCTTTTCTGGAGGATCAGTTGGCCCAGATTGCCCGCCAAGCAGCACGCCTTCAGGATGCATCCGATATGCCAGAGTGTTCTGGAACGGCAAGGCTTGCAGAACAGGGTACAAACGGTCGAGTTGCAGCGAGATCTGCTCAAAGAAATTTCGGCGGAGTGCGTAGGGGGTTCTGGCATTCCCCTGGAGGGAGTTATCTTGCATCGGCTGAAGGAGTTGCGGGGCCAATCGAGGCGCTCGATGCACCACTGGCGTCGCGGTCATCCCGTTCCGTCTAGCTACTGGGCGCTTGAGACAAGGCGTGGGATTCTATTGGACCTGTTGAATCGTTATCACATCTGGCGGAACCATAATAGCAATGTCAAGGGGTACGGGGAGACCGATCAGTCAACTCGTCAGGCTTTTCCTCGTGCGTCCTTTTCTTCTTCACATTCGGTGTTTCGGGAATCATATCCCTAGTATCTATCAAAGGTGGTTACCAGGCTGTCAGCAGTGAAGAAGAAGCCCGATTGGAGCACTTAATTCGTCAGGTGGCAGCAACTATTGGCTCAGAAGGTTCTTTGGATGCAACTATGCTGGGAGGCGGTTGGGTCCTGCTGAAGGGCTACTGCTCAAACGCAGTCGTTTGCGGGCAAGCCATGCAGCAGATTGTCAGACTTCCTGGACTCAGAGGGTTGCTCAGTCACGTCGAGTGTAAACGCTCTTAGCGATGCAAGGAGAGGAATTGATGGTACCCAGCATCGAGTCTGTGGCAACAATGGGAGAGCAGATGAAGGTCATTCTGGGGCTGTCGGCTCCAGCAGTGGGCGTGCGCTTTCTATCCGCTGCTGACGAATGGCCCTCGGGTGCAGAAAGACTGCAAGGTTACCGCTACTGCCAGGCCCTGATGGAAGCGCGGCACGGGCGATCCGTTTTGCTCGATGGGGACGGTATTGCCTGCCCTGCCGCTGCCGCAGCGTTTGGCTTCCGCCCGCTGCCAGAAAACCTGCGGAACGGCAAGGGGCTGGTCGGGTTCGGCATTGTCGCTGATGAAGCGGTGGGCAGGCGGATGTTTGAAACCATGTTCACGCTGAACCCCGGTCAGATCGAGCAGTTGCATCTCTTCCCCCTCGACCAGGCCACAGAGGTGCCTGACGTTATTGTGGTTGAGGATGAGGTTGAGAAGCTGATGTGGCTCAACCTGGCCTATCTGCACGCGATCGGCGGTGAGCGGATCATTAGCACCACAGCCGTGCTGCAGGCGACATAGGTCATGCGATTTACCTGAAGACCGTCACTGTTTTGTGGTGTGTCTGGTGGATACAATATATTCAGAAGACTGAATATTGTGAGCAGTCGGATCAGGCAGTTCAAGGGAAGACGCTCAGCATGACCGACCACCATGATCTCGCGATATTGGGCGGCGGGCCAGCAGGCTACGTGGCCGCGCTCCGGGCGGCGCAGCTCGGCATGCGTGTTGCGTTGGTTGAAAAGCAGAGGGTAGGAGGCACCTGCCTGAACATCGGCTGCATTCCGACCAAGGCTTTGACCACCTCAACAGAACTGCTATTGAAAGCGAAGCGTGCGCACGAGTTTGGCCTGGCCATTGCGCACGTTGCGCCAGATCTACCTGCCCTGATGGACTACAAGCAGCGCACCGTGGATGCGCTGGTCGGCGGGGTTGAGCACCTGCTGAGGGAAGCTGGAGTCACCGTGCTGGGTGGTGAAGGCCGTCTGGTGGCGCCTACCACGCTTCAAGTACAGTACGGCACCGGTGAGGAGACGACACTCCCGGCGCGCCAGGTAATCCTGGCTCCCGGATCGGTGACCGCCCGGCCGCCGATCCCCGGGCTAGATTTGCCCGGCGTAATAACCAGCACGGAGGCCCTCGATATTGCGCAAGTACCCGCCCGTCTCGTTGTGGTAGGCGGGGGTGTCATCGGCCTCGAATTCGCGTGCATCTACGAAGCGCTGGGGAGTCAGGTCACGGTGCTGGAGATGATGCCCACACTTCTGCCAGGCGGGACTGACGAGGCGCTGGCTAAGCGATTGGCGCTCTTGTTCCGGCGGCGGGGCCTGAGCATCGTGACCGGCGCGGAGGTTCAGGGCATCGAGTCCGCGGGAAGTGGCCTGGCCGTGACCTATCGCGACGCCAAAGGGACTGTATCGCAGGTCGAGGGCGATTCTGTCCTGGTCGCTACCGGACGTTGGCCGAATACGGAAGGTCTTGGATTGGCCGAAGCCGGGGTGGAGATGAACGGACGGGCGATTGCCGTGAATGACTACCTGGCTAGCAGCGTGCCGGGTGTATGGGCCATCGGGGACGCAATCGGCGGCATGATGTTGGCCCACAAGGCGATGGTGGACGGACGTGTGGCCGCCGAAAACGCCTCTGGCGTGGGGCGCAAGGTGGACTATCGCTCGGTCCCGAATGTCATCTTCACGCGGCCCGAAGTGGCCAGTGTGGGCCTGACCGAGACTCAGGCTCGTAGCCAGGGAGCAGACGTGAAAACCGCGCAGTTCCCGTTCTCGGCCAATCCCCGCGCGCGCATTCTTGGCGAATCGGACGGCTTGGTGAAACTCGTGTGCGAAGCTGGCAGCGGCAGAGTGCTAGGGGTACACCTCATGGGGCCACACGTCACCGATCTGATTGCCGAAGGTGCGTTGGCCGTCCAGATGCAGGCAACGGCCGACGACCTGGCCTGGACAACACACGCTCACCCGACGCTGCCAGAAGCCATGCTCGAAGCGGCGCTCGGCTTTCGCAATGCAACGCTTCATTTTCACGCTCGCTAGGAGGGCGATATGCCAGAGTACCTGCAAACAACCGTTGACAAGTTCATCTTCAAGGTGGCGACGGATCGCTACTACAGCGCGGAGGGCATCTGGGCGCTGCCCGAAGGTGACCGCATTCGCCTGGGGATGACTGATTTCCTCCAGCAGCGCAGCGGCGACATTGCGTTTGCTGAGCTCAAACCGGAGGGCACGGCGCTTGAGGCTGGCGACGAAGTGGCGATCATCGAGACGATCAAGGTCAATGTAAGCCTGACATCACCGGTGAGCGGCACAGTTGTGGAAGCGAATCCAGTGATGGAACTGGCCCCCGAAGTCATCAATCAGGACCCTTATGGAGAGGGTTGGCTGGTCGTGATTGAAGCCAGTAACTGGTCGAAGGATCGCGACAGCCTGCTAGACCCGCAGGCATATCTCGTGCTGATGAAGGGTCAGGCCGAGGAGGAAGCGAAGAAGCTATGAGCAGCCAACAACGCAAAGTGATCATTGTGCCGTGCAGTGGCATCGGCAAGTCATACGGCACCGTCAGCCGCGAAGCGGCCTATGAAGTGGCCGAAGACAGCCGGCCGCAGACCACGGAGTTAGTGGCGCTGTCGCTGCTGGTCTTGGGTGACGATGCGGCACGCGCCGCGCTCGAAGCGCATCCGGCGGTGACCATTGACGGCTGCAAACTGGCCTGCGCCACCAAGATGGTGCGCGAGAGCGGCGGAATCGTCGCCCAGGACTTCGCCGTGCTTGATGTGTATCGTCGCTATCGAGAGTTCAAGCCGCAGGGCATCGCCGAGCTGAACGAGGGCGGGCAGCAACTCGCCCATGCGCTGGCCGAAGAGATTGCGGTCGTGGTTGACGACCTGACATCTGAGAATGAGGAACAGCATCATGCCTGATCTACCGCAGAAGAAGATAGGCATCGTCGCCTGTTCTGGCGAAGAGCTTGCCGAGGGGACGGTGACACGGTTGGCGGCGCTGAAGGTGTTGGAGCAAGTGCGCCCTGGCGACACGGTGACCATTTGTTTGCCGCTCTTCCTGGCTGGCGGGGAAGGCGACCGGGCGTTCGCTCGCTTCTACCCCACGATTGCCGTGGATGGTTGCGAGAAGCGGTGTGCAGCACGTGCGACTGAGCAGTTCTCAGGCAAGCCCGCTGCCAGCGTGGTGGTGAGCGAGTTAGCTACAGAGCACGCATTAGGCCCGATCGAAGGCAAGCGCCGTCTCAATGACAGCGGTCTGCAGGCGATTGATCTGACGGCGGACAAGGTGGCGAGCCTGATGGACGAGTTGCTTGGCAAGAAATGGAGCCGCCGCACCGGGACCTTCGTGGAGACTATACCAGTGGCCGCGCCGCAGGAGTCTGTGCAGGCGACGTGTTCGTGCCAGGCGGCGATTCCGATCCAGAAGGTGGCCATTAATGGGCGAACAGTCTCGTTGGTGGCCCTGCCGCTGATCTTCGAGCAGTTCCGCGCCGCCGGCAAAGCGCCCGACGCGGGTGTCGCCAGGGAATTGCTGGACGTGGTTCGGATTTACAATGAAGTCCCCGCTGGGGCCGAAGAGGACTATGCGACGGCGCTGGCGCGCGACTATGAAGCATTCTGCAAACAACTGGAGACGAGCGCATGAGCCGTACGGCGACTTATCACACGACTGCATCGTGGAAAGGCGAACACTGGGGGCACATCGTCATGGGCAACGGGCCAGAGATGGACTTCTCTGCGCCGCCCGATGCCCAGGGACACCCCGGCGTGCTGACGCCCGAAGATGCGTTCGTCGCTGCGGCCAATACCTGCATCATGATGATGTTCATCTGGGCCACCGAGCGCTTCCGGCTCGACCTGCAATCGTATGAGTGCCGGGCAGAAGGGACGAAGCTCATCGAATTGGATCGGACAGAGATCTTCACGCATCTGCGTTTCTGGCCCGTCATCCGCATCAGCGCCGGTAAGGAGGCGCCGCAGGTGGTCGAAGCACGCACGCGGCGCGCGCTGCAGTCAGCCCAGAAGTACAGCCTGGTGGCGAACTCAGTCAAGTCCGAGATCGTCATCGAGCCGACGATTGAGATCGTCTCCTGAGGCCAGGTGGGCGTCGCCACCTAGCAGCAGGCGGAGAGGTCAATGAGAGGGATACCCGGCGCAGGCAGTCCATGTTGCCCTCAACGGGACGATCGGGTCACGCTGCTCAAGATCGGTGCGCGCGGCGTTGTGGTTGGCTTGATGGGCCTTGAGGCGGTGTTCGAGCAGTTACGCGCCTTGGGACGCCAGCCAGAGGTGACCACCGATGCTGAGCTGCTAGGGCTGGCTCGCCGCTTCAACTACATCCCCGACCGCGACTCCGTGGAGGCCGATTACGCCAAGGCGCTCCGGGAGGCTTATTCTCGCTTCTGTGCGAGTCAGGGTCAAGACCGTCAAGGACCCATCGGATAGCGTCAGGAGGTGCGCATGCCTGTCTATGCCTATGTGTGTGAGACGTGCGGCACGGAGTTTGACGCCTTTGCCTCAATCCAGAAGAAGGAATCTGGGTGGCAACCGCGCTGCCCGAAGTGTGGCAGCGTACAGACACGGCACGTCTTCAAAGCAGTGGCGATGATAGCTCGTCCATCGAGCGTTCCACCCAGAGGTGGCTGTTGCTCATCGAGATGATGCTGGCACGCGGTGGACGTTCGCTTGTTAGGTTGTAGTTGAGGAGTCCGGCCATGTCTGATTATTATGAGAGCCGGGCCAGGTTGTTTCGTGTATTAGGACATCCGGCGCGGCTGCGGATTCTAGATATTCTGGCGACTGAGCCCTGCTGTGTGTGTCAGATCATTGAGCAAATGGGCTGTCGGCAGCCCTATGCATCGCAGCAGTTGGCCATCCTGCGCGAGGCGGGGCTGGTCATCGCCGAGCGCGAGGGCCTGATGATGCGCTACCAGCTGGCTTCGCCCGACCTGGAGCATCTGCTGCGCGTCGAATCCGGTCTGATGGCGAATGATGCTGAGCCACCTCCCCAGGAAGATGGCCGGTGATGGGCGTCCGTTGGAATGTCATAGCATCCCAGGAGAAAGCTTGCTCATGAGGTTTCGTCGTTCCCGTTTCGCAGTGCTGGTGTTGGCTGTGCTTATGCTGAGCTGGACTGTGAATGTCACGCTGGCGTCGGTAGAGTCTGGTGCTTCTGACGTTCCGCTGTCCCCAGTTGTTGATCCGGAAACAGCGGTAGCGCTTCGCCAGGACAGGCCTGTTGTGCACGCAGTGCTGTTTTGGTCGCAGACCTGCCCCCACTGCCATTTCGTGATTGACAACGTGTTGCCAGCGATCAAGGAGCAGTATCGTGATCAGTTCAACGTGCTGCTGGTTGAGATGAGATCACAACAGGACTGGGCGTCACTTGTCCAGACCGCTGCCTTGTTCGACATTCCGCAGGCAAGCGTGGGAGTGCCGTTTCTTGTCATAGGAGACAAAGCACTGCTGGGTTCTGGCGAGATTCCCAGCTATCTGCCGGGCTTGATTGAGGCCCATCTTGCCAGAGGCGGTCTTGAGTTGCCGGACATTCCAGGGATAGATAGGGGCATCCCTTTCGCCCTGCCGGGTGAGGAAATCTGCGAAGCAGGCACCGACTGTGTGGAGACAGCCGTGTTGGTTGGGCAACAGAAGCCGGATGGACACAACCTGGCCATTGCCATTATGGTGGGCATGGTGGGTGCACTGGCCTATGTGGGAACGAACACAGTTCGCTATTTTCGCACCCAGGCGAGATTTCGGGCGCCGAAGTGGCTGGAACAGACAACACCCTGGTTGGCTGTTGTGGGCCTGGGAGTCGCCGGCTATATGGCCTATGTCGAGACACAAGCTGTTGAGGCGGTCTGTGGCCCGGTCGGTGACTGCAATGCGGTTCAGAGCAGCCCCTATGCCAAGCTCTTTGGGGTGCTGCCCATTGGCGTGCTGGGCGTGGTCGGGTATATCGCTATCCTGCTTGCCTGGTTCTGGACCCGCCTGAGAAGAGGTCAGTCCGTTCGCCAGGCGCGTTGGGCAGTGCTTGCCATGACGACTGCGGGTACGCTGTTCTCGCTGTACCTCACCTATTTGGAGCCGTTCGTCATCAAGGCCGTGTGTGCCTGGTGCTTGACCTCGGCGGTCATCATCACTCTTCTGATGCTTGTGAACCTCTCGCCAGCGCTGCAACCGGTGCGCGGCAGAGCCAGACGCTGAGGTTCACTCAGAACGTTGTGCGGAGCGCACCGGGCAAGTCTCCTTCAGAGCAGGCCGGGTGATCATGCGGCGAAGGGAGCCAACAATGCTGATCGAGCACTATGATGTAGAGGTCTTCACGCCTCCATGCGAGCCTGGGGCGGAGCGCTTTGCCGCGCGAGCGCGCCTGCTGGTGGACATTTCGGAAGTGCTGCCCTACCTCAATGCGACTCTGCGCGGCGCGGTGTACAATCCCGCAGCCAAAGCGCTCACCTGGAAGAAGGGCGGGCACAACATCGCCTTCCACACCTATGAGATCGCGACCAGTAATGTGGAAGATCGTGAGGCAGCCGAGAAGGAGTTGCATGGTCTGATCGCCCTGGTTAATCGCACCTGGGACCGGCGCGACGAAATCGTGCCAGACCACACAACGCGGCAACGCCCTACGCCGATGGCTGTCTACAACCTACTGCCCAAGACGAACTGCCGCAAGTGCGGGGAACCGACCTGCTTCACGTTCGCTCTGAAGCTGGTTGCGTCGCAGGTGGCTGTCGAGGACTGCCCGCCACTCTTCGACCCAGAGAACAGCGAGAAGCTGGCTGCACTCCAGGCCATTATCATTGACGCGCCGGCGATCGGCTAATTGCAGGGGGTCACGGTGGACGATCCAAAGCATGCTCCCGATGCGCAATCGAATGAAGAGTTGTCTGGATGCGCCTGTGTTCAGGACCCGTTTGCCGCGTTGCCGCCCGAACTGCGCCCGAAGCCGGAATCGCAGATGCGCGGTCTGCGCAAGGTGACCTGCCGGGGGTGTGGCAAGACGTACTGGACAAACAAGTCTGGTGATCTCTGTGCAAGCTGCCAGAAGGCAGGTGTGAAGCTGCCCCACACTGAGGCGGCACAGGAGGAATGACCATGCTCGACATCAAAATTCTTGGGCCCGGATGCTTCAACTGCCTGGCAGTGGAGGAGATGGTTGTCCTGAGTCTGGAACAGCTCTCCAAGACCCACCCTGATCTGGAAGTGACGCTGGAGCACCTGCAGACGGCGAAGGAGATCTTCCGCTATCCCATTCTGTTCACGCCGGGGTTGGTGATCAATGAGAAGGTGGTCTGCGCTGGCCGGATTCCATCTGTGGATGAAGTGCTGAACTGGGTGACTGCCGCCATGCAAGAGACCGCCTGAGGAGCCAGCGGCTGCAACGTGCCAGCTCAGCGGAGCGTGTGGAGTCATGAATGATGAACCGGTGAGGCCACATCCCGTGCTGGCTTTGGCGCAAGCCATTAGCCGGAACGAACCAGCGGCAGTGGCTACTGTGGTCGAGGTGAGCGGTGCTTCTCCGGCGAAAGTGGGGGCGCAGATCGTGCTGCAGAGCGACGGCACAATCACTGGAACCGTCGGTGGGGGCAGACTGGAGGCGGCCATTCTTGCCGACGCGCGGGAGGCATTGGCGGCGCGGCACTCGCTGCTTAAGCACTACGCGCTCAAAGAGCAAGGCGAGGATGCGGTCGGCACACTTTGCGGCGGCGAGCTAACCGTGTTCATTCAGAGCTATACGCCAGCCCCGAAAGTGGTGATTGTGGGTGGTGGACATATCGGGCGTCCCTTGCAGACGATGGCAGAGGCTGCGGGGTTTGAGACCGTGGTGGTGGATGTCGAGGCTGGACGTGGGGCAGTGCCGGGGTTGCAGCAAATCGAACTGACCACTGACACCTATGTGGTGCTCATCACTACCGACCACGTCTCTGATGAAGCAGCGATGCGTCAGGTGATTGATTCGCCGATACCCTATATCGGCATGATTGGCAGCCGGGCCAAGTGCCAGATCGTCCTGGATCATCTGCGCGCTGACGGCTATGCGGAAGACGCCCTAGCTCGCGTGTATGCACCCATTGGTCTGGATCTGGGTGGGCCAACACCGGGCGAAATTGCGGTGGCCATTCTTGCTGAGATCATCGCTGTGCGAAGAGGAGGTAGCGGCCAGAAGAGGTCGCTCTAGATGGGCACCCCACCGAACGGACGGGTGAGATGTTCACGAAAGCGCTCTTCCCCACAGACTTCTCAGCGTATGCGAATACGGTCTTCACCTGCCTGCCCGATCTGAAATCAGCAGGGCTGCAGATTGTCGTCTTGGTGAGCGTCATCAAGGACAGCGACGTGCCGATGCCCGGCACCATGAATCGCGAAGACCTGAAGCGTGTTGAATGGAGCGTGCAGGAACGACTTAACATCGCGCGCATGGCGTTGGAAGGCCAGGGCCTTCGCGTTTTCACTCATCTGCGCTACGGATCGCCCGCCGAGCAAATTCTGCGGGTGGCTGAGGAAGAGCGAGTCAACCTGATCGTCATTGGCGCGCAGGGGAAGACCTTGGGCCAGGAATTGCTGTTGGGTAGCGTGGCCTATGAGGTGGTACGGGGAACGATGGTGCCTGTATTGATTGAGAAGGCCCTGGTTGTACGGAATATGGGGCACGTAGAGTGCCAGCTCGCCTGTCAGGAGATGTTTTCTCGCGTGTTGCATCCCACTGATTTTTCGGAATGCGCCGATGCCGCCTTCCAGATCGTCAAGCGCCTGAGAAGCACCGACACCCAAGAGGTGTTCCTCTTGCACGTACAGGATGAGCGCGCCATGCGACATCGGTCTCCAGAGCAAATCATCGCCTTTGACAATGAAGATATCGAGCGGCTGGAGAAATTGTGTCGCGCGTTAAGGATGTTTGGACTGCAGGCTCGGTTCTTGCTTCGTCACGGACACCCGGTGCGAGAAACGCTACGAGTGGCCGAGGAAGAGAACATCTCCCTGATCGTGCTGGGGTCTTATGGTCGTAGTGCGTTCAGAGAAATCGTCACCGGCAGTACCTTCGAGAATGTGCTGCGTCTGAGTCGTCGTCCCGTGCTTGTTGTGCGGCATTCGAGACCAGGAGCCTAGCACGGCCGCGCAGGATGAGCGTGCTCTCTCAACTTGAGGAGTGTCTGTTTGGGCACCAGGCAGCAGGTTACCATTCGCGTTGATGCTGAAGGACGCCTGATCGTCCCCCCCGAAGTCGCCCAGCGCCTGGGGTTCGCGCCTGGGGCCACGGTTCACGCGGAACTGGATGGTGCTACTCTCCAGATTCGCCAGACGATTCACCGTCTGGCGAAGGTCTACATTGAGCCGACGAGCCACTGCAATCTGGCCTGTCGCACGTGCATTCGCAATGTCTGGGACGAGCCGATGGGCCACATGTCCGGCAATACCTTTGCCCAGATCATGAAAGGAATTCGCGAGTTCCCTTTGCCGCAGACTGTCTTCTTTGGTGGATTTGGCGAGCCGCTGTTTCACCCGGGAATCGTCGAGATGGTCAGCCAGGCCAAAGCACGGGGAGCGTCGGTTGAGTTGATTACTAACGGGACGCTGCTGGACGAAACACGCTCGCGGCTGTTGATCGCAGCGGGACTGGACGTGCTGTGGGTTTCGCTGGATGGGGCAACACCCGAGAGCTATACCGATGTGCGCCTGGGAGCGGCACTGCCGGACGTCTTACAGAACGTGGATCGTTTCCGCGCCATGCGTCCCACGGCGCAGCTTCCATCGCCCGAAATCGGGATTGTATTCGTGGCGATGGAGCGCAATTATCATGACCTACCCGAATTGCTGCGCCTGGCCCGAAAACTCGGCGCAACACGCTTCATGGTCAGCAACGTGCTGCCTCATACCCCTGAGATGCGCGGTGAAGTGCTCTATCGCTATGCCATGAACAACGACACCTATTTCCCCTCCCCACATCAGGCCGAATTGGTTATGCCCAAAATGGATGCGGATCGGCTGGCCAGTCAGGCGCTGTACGAAGCCATTTGCGGCAACTGGAACCTGAATTTCATTGGCTCGAGCTCGCGGCTGGTCAGCGATCGTTGCCCGTTCATTGAAGCAGGGGCAACGGCGGTGGGTTGGGACGGTGGCGTGAGCCCGTGTCTGCCCCTGCTGCACAGCAATCACAGCTACCTGAATGGGCTGGACCGTCTGGCACGCAGATACATCGTTGGCAACGTCAACGACCGCGGCCTGGCCGAGCTGTGGCAGGCCCCCGAGTACGTTGCCTTTCGGGCCAGGGTGCAGGCCTTCGACTTTGCCCCCTGCACCATCTGCGATGGCTGCCCGCTGTCTGAGACGAACGAGGAAGACTGCTACGGCAATGGCTTCCCGACGTGCGGCGGCTGCCTGTGGGCGCAGGGACTGGTGCAGTGCCCCTAGCGGGAATAGGAGTCACTTGATGAGTGCCTTGTTTGACAAGCAGTTTGCCGTGATCGGTGTGGGCAATATCGGTCGCATCCTGCTTGAGCGACTGCAACACGCTGGCATCCCGCAGGCGCATCTGGCCGTCTGCGACTCCGATGCGGCGCGAGCTAGTGCTGTGGCAGAGGAGTACGGAGTCCGCGCCGCGCTGCTGGACGAAGACGCTATCTGCCAGGCCGACGTGTGGCTGATTGCCACGTCACCGGGCAGCGTGGCGGGTGTGGTGAAGGCGCTGGCTGCAGCGATGCGTCCGGGGCAGGTTGTGCTATCGTTTGCGGCCGGGGTGCCGCTCACCCGTCTGGAAGCGCTTGTGCCCGGCGGCGTCTCGGTAGTACGCATCATGCCCAATGCGCCATCGCTGGTCGGCCGGGGCATGAACCCGGTGGTGTACGGGGCATCCGTGACACCCGATGCGCGCGCAGTCGTTGAGGCTGTGCTGGCTGCGATGGGCGACGCGCTCGAGGTCGCCGATGACCAGATGAACTGGTGCGTGGGGCTGAGCGGCGCGGCGCTGCGCTCGCTCGTGCCCGTGCTGCAAGGCATGACGCAGGCAGGCGTGGAGGCAGGCCTGCCTGAGCGTGATGCCCGGCGGGTGGCAGCCCAGGTGATGTTGGGCACCGCGGCAGTCGCGCTGGAGACGAATCTCGGCTGGGAGGAGATCAAGGCGCTGACGCCCATGCAGACCGTTGACGAAGCGGCCGTCGCGCAGGTGTTCCTGGAAGCAGCCCGTGGCGCAAAGGCCAAAGTGGACGGGTTGCAGCATAAGCTCTGGGGCGCTGAAGCGCCACTCTCGTAGCTGCCGGAACAGGTGACGTCTGCCTGAGGTCCAGGGGGCCATCATGAAAAAAGTCATCTCGCTGGTGCTGGAAGATGCGGACATCATCGAACTCACGCGTATTCTGACGGACGACGACGCTGAGGCTGCCCTGGCCTTTCTCAAACAGCACCTCAAGGGCAAGCTCCGTCACGCGCTTGAGGGCGGTTGAAAGGTGATGATTCAGGTGCCTGGGGCAGGCATCGTCACTGTGCAGGGCAACATCTTCAAGCCGTGAGGAGGCGTGATCTTGCCAGACAATAGCGCGTATCTTGACTCGATCGCCCTGGTGCGCACCGTGCCATGCCTGGCCGAGCCAGGAAAGATCATCGTCATTGGCAGCCCCTCGCGCGACCTGGGCGATGTGCTGCCGTACCTAGCCACGCTGCCGAATATCATCACCTACAACCCGGATGCCCAGACGCTCACCTTCCGCCGGCCACGGGGCTTCTTGACTCTGTATAGTGACAAAGTAGTTTTCACTCAGGTAGATCACGTTGAGCAGGGCCTGGAGCTGCTGGCGGCTCTGGTGGATGCGATCAATGCGACGTGGGTGCAGCGCCACGAACTGACAGCTATCACCAGGCCCCGACGCGCTCCCCGTCCGCTGGATGTGTGGGCGTTGTTGCCTCAGTCCAACTGCAAGCTGTGTGGCGAATTGACCTGCATGGCCTTTGCCTTTGCCTTGTTACAACAGCAGCGAGACGTGAGCGAATGCGCGCCGCTGGCCGAAGATGCGACGTTCGCTGACCGGAGAGTGACCCTTGAAGCCCTGCTGGGAGTTGGTGCTTAACAGTGTCATGATCGCCACTAAACTCCCCACAATGATCGGAACGAAAATCCCCACC
>CAYNHD010000007.1:0-10583 GCA_964396775.1 uncultured Thermoflexus sp.
GACTTTGACCGCTGGTTGGGGCGTTTTCCCCCTCCCTGGCTTGGCCGGGGAGGGGCTAGGGGAGGGGCGTTGCGCAGAGAGACTTCCGAAGTCTCCGAAGACTTCGGAAGTCTGGCGTGGGCGCGCCCGCACTCGGCGTAGGAGCGTATTGCTATACGCCCCTACGAGAACACGCTGCCAGCCGCCCACGCCCGTCGTAGGGGTGCTGCTCTGCTGCGCCCCGGTTTATCTCATCCCCGCGCGGCCCCCTGACGCGCGCCTCGCCGCCCCCTCCCTTATCTCGCCAGGGGGACGCCCGCCGGCTCTCCCGGCTGTTCGCCACTGTCCTCCACACTGTCCGCACCCTCGGCGGGCGCGCCCGGCTCGGCCTCCAGGATGATGCGCACCGAGCGGTCGTAAGTGAAGTAGTTCCACACCCAGTTGACGAACACGTTCAGCCGGTTGCGAAAGCCGAGCAGCGTGATCAGGTGCAGCACCAGCCAGGCCAGCCAGGCGATGTAGCCGGTAAGCTGCACCCGGTAGAAAATCCAGGCGACGGCCCGGCTGCGCCCGATGGTCGCCATGATGCCCCGGTTTTTGAGGCCCGTGTAGGTGAAGGGCTGCTGCGGTTGCCCGGCCAGGCGGCGCAAGATGTTGCGCGCAGCCAGGATGCCCTGCTGCTTGGCGACCGGGATGAGCATCGGGTATGGCTCGCCTCGCTCGTCCTCCAGGTAGGTCATGTCGCCGACGACGTAAATATCCTCGTGTCCGATGGCCTGCATGGTCGCGTGAACTGGCACGCGATCTCCCCCGCGCAGGGGCACGCCCAGCAGCGCCGCGAGGGGCGACGCGGTGACGCCCGCCGCCCAGATCAGCGTATGGGTGGCGAGGGTGCGGCCATCGCTCAGGCGCACGAAATCCGCGCCAGCGTCGGTCACGCTCTGGCCCAGGATGACCTCAACGCCCATGTCTTCAAGCTGCCGTCGCGCGGCTTCGCGCAGGCGGGGCGGGTACGGTGTCAGCAGGTGATCGCGCAGCTCGATCAGGATCACGCGCCCGTTCAGCCCGTCCATCTGGTGGGCGTATTCCCGGCTGAGCACGTACCGGTACAGCTCGCGCAGCGCGCCCGCCGTCTCCAGGCCGGTTGGCCCGCCGCCAACCACCACCATGGTCGTCAGGGCATCGCGCGCTGCCTCGTCCGCCGTCCAGGCGGCGGCCTCGAAGCACTTGAGGAAATGGTTGCGCAGGATCACGCTGTCGGTCAGCGTCTTCAGCCCGAAGGCATGGCGCGCCAGATGCTCCTGGCCGAAGTAATGCGTCCGGCTGCCAGCGGCAACGATCAGGGTGTCGTAGCGTTCCTCGCGCGTCCCCTGCCCGGTGCGCACCGTGACCGTCTTGCGCTCCGGGGCGATGCCGGTCACGTCGCCGCGCAGGAAGCGCACGTTGGGCATCCCGCGTAGGATGCCGCGCACGGGATAGGCGATCTCGCCCGGCTCCAGGCCCGACGTGGCGACCTGGTAGAGCAGGGGGGTGAAGAGGTGGAAGTTCTGCCGGTCAATGAGCAGCACATCCACGCCGGCCTTCGCAAGCTGCTTGACGGCGTACAGCCCGCCGAAGCCCGCGCCGATGATCACGATACGAGGTCGCTGAGCAGGGGTCATGGGGAAAGCCTCCCGCCGCTTGTGAAAAAACGCACAGAGTTTCTATGATAGACATTAGCATAATTCAGCGCGGGTGCCCAATGGGGAGAAAGGGGGAGGTTGTCCGGGATCAGGGTTCGGTGATCAGCAGAGGCCGCGCTGATGCACAGCGCGAAAAAACAGACTTCCGAAGTTTTCGGAAACTTCGGAAGTCTGGCGCTGGCGCGCCCGCGCCCGCACTCGGCGTAGGGGCGTATTGCAATACGCCCCTACGGGAACACGCCACCAGCCGCCCGCGCCCCTCCCCCTGGCTCCTTCCCCGGCCAAGCCAGGGAGGGGGAAAACGCCCCGTCTGGCGATCAAAGTCCCCCTCTCCATCACATGGAGAGGGGGATTTAGGGGGTGAGGCTGTAGGGGAGGGTTTGCAGACCCTCCCCTACAAAAACGCCTTGATCGGCGGCGGGGGCGGGGTGCCTTCTACTGCATGGCCCCGCGCCACACGGCGTCGAGCGTCTGCATCGTTACCAGGTTGCGCATGGCGTAACCCGTTGACAGGTATGGGTCGGTCAGCATACAGGCGGTGCCATACGGCGGTTCGCCCAGGTGGAAGCCATCCGGCTCCAGCCCATGATTGGGCAGGGATTCCAGCGCCAGCCACAGGTTGATCAGCGGGATGTCGTAGTCCAGGGCGATGCGCACCACGATCTGGTTGTACAGGATCGTCTCCTGCCAGAAGCCCAGGTTGCCGGGAAACGTGCTCAGAATGGGGATGACGCCAGCCTCAATCGAATCTTCGACGATCTGGCGCATAAACGTATTGAACTGGGCGGGCGACATCACCAGCAGGTCGCTCGTGCCGAACATGATGATGGCCACGCTGGGCCGGTGCAGCCGGAACTCGCAGGCCAGCGGAGACTCCCCCTGCTCGACCTGGCAGGCAGCGGGGTTGGCCCACATAGACATCAGCACGGCGTTGGCGTTGAAGCCGTTGTGCGTCGCCTCGCTGTCATAGGCCAGCGACTCGCCAAAGTGATCGATCACCGGTTGGAGATTGGCGTAGCTGCCCAGGTTGTAGTCGCCCCAGGCGAACGAGTTGAGGAAGTACCAGTGCTCCGACGAACAATCGCCCACCTTCGCCACGACGTGGGGATTGTTGCCCATTGCCCGCCCCGCCAGAAAAATTTGCCGCGCGCGCCCCGTCGCCCGGCCCACGACCGGATAGGCTGCCAGGTTAATCCCCCTCACGCTCGCCTCGTTGAAGGGGCGCATCTCGATAATGCGTTCCCCGGCGTATTCCACAGCGGGCGCAGCCGCAGGCGCTCCAGCAGCCACGATCTCGGCGCTGACCGGCAGGCTGGCCGCGCTGACCCCGCTAAAGGCGAGATACTGGCCCGCCAGCCAGCCCCGGACGCTGTTATCGGGCGTATGCGCCAGCACCCAGGATGCATCGCCGTTGCGCGCTTCGAGCACCAGCGGTGTGCCAGTGGGCAGCGTGGTCAGCGTGTTGTGGCTGGTGCCCGGCCCGCTGCGCACGTTCATCTGGTAGCGAGTGGTGGCTGTGCCCCCGCCTGCTACTGGGGCTTCTGGCGCGCTCTCCACCGGGGCGGGCACGGGCGCGGGGCCGGGCACGATCTCCTCGCTGAACGGCAGGCGGATCGCGCTGACTCCCGGCGAGAAGGAGAGATAGAGGCTGGACAGCCAGCCGCGCTGCGCGCCATCCAGGGTGCGGCCCAGCACCCAGGAAGCGTCGGCGTTGCGCGCTTCGAGCAGCAGCGGCGTGCCACCGGGCAGCGTGACCAGCACCGCGTAGGTGCCGCCCGGCCCGGCGCGCATATTGAGTGTGTAAGTGGTTGTCGCGTCGCCGCCCTGGGCGGCTGCCGGTGCCCCGCTGAGGGCGAGCACAAAGGCGGCGGCCAGCGCCAGGAACGCCATTCTACGAAGCATAGTGCACCTCCTTACACCCGGCGATCCCGCGTCTGAATGCACGGCAGTCCGGTGAACGTCTGAGCCTGTTCTCACTGTACCTGATGTGGGGCGCGGTGTAAATAAGCGCCCGCCTATCAGCGGTCTGCCGTCAATGAGAACCTGGGATACTGTGCGTCTGGCGGGGGGGGGGGGTAGCTCCGAGGAGTCAGATCGCTGATGAGAAGGGCCATTCTCATAAGCAATCGTCCCCGTCAAAAATGCTGCTTCGCAGAGCCAGGAACGGGACACTATCCTACAGACTTCCGAAGTCTGCCAAGACTTCGGAAGTCCCCTCAACGACCCTTCACCAACAACCACCTGCTGATTACCGACCACTGATCACCGACTACTGATCACTGACAACCGATCACTCCCCATCTCCCGCTCGCTTGACCACCACCAGCGTGGCGTCGTCGGAAAGCTCCTGCTCGGCGGCGAAATCGTTGATCGTCTCCAGAATCCGGTCGGCCAGTTCCTGCGCGGGCAGGGCGGTGTGCTGGCGGATGAGCGCCTCCAGCCGCTCTTCGCCGAATTCCTCTTCTTCGCCGTTGAGCACTTCGGTGATGCCGTCGGTGTACAGCACGAAGATGTCGCCTGGCTCCAGGCGCAGCCGGTCGGGGATGAACTCGGCCTCTTTGAAGATGCCAACGGCCACGCCCTGCGCCGTGACATAATCCACCGCCCCCGTCGCGGCGTGGTACCACAGCGGCGGGTTGTGCCCCCCGCAGGCGAACAGCATCTCGCCGCTGGCCGGGGCCAGGTAGCCGACGAAAGTGGTGGCGAACATGCGCGAGCGTTGCTCGGAGATGATCATCTCGTTGGCGTGGCGCAGCACTTCGTCCGGCGGCAGGTTGATGCTCATGCCATAGCGCAGCACGGTCACGCTGAGCGCCATGAACAGCGCCGCCGGGATGCCCTTGCCGGAGACATCGGCGATCACCAACCCCAGCCGCCCGTCGGCCAGCGCGTGGAAGTCGTAGAAGTCGCCGGCCACGCTGCGGATAGGGCACCACAGCGCCCCTATATCCCACCCCGCCAGGGCGGGGATGCGATCGGGCAGGAAGCTCGCCTGGATGGAGTGAGCCGTCTCCAGCTCGCGGTTGATAAGCTGCTGCTGAATCTCCTGCTGGTAGAGCCGCGCGTTCTCGATGCTGATTGCCGCCTGGGCGGCCATCGCCGTCAGCAGGCGCTCGTCGCGGAAGGTGAACGCGCCATCCTTCTTGTTCAGAAGCTGCACCACGCCGATCACCTTCTGCTGGGGGTTGAGCATCGGCGCGGTGAGGATCGTCCGCGTGTGGAAGCCGGAGACCTTATCGAACTGCGGGTTGAAGCGCGGGTCGGCGTAGGCGTCGGGGATGTTGAGCACCGCGCCGGTCGCCGCGACGTGCCCGGCGATCCCCTCCCCGATCTTGAGGCGAATCTCGGACAGCGGGCCGGCGTCCTGGAGCAGCACGCGCGACCACAACTCGCCGCGCTCCTCGTCCACCAGGTAGAGCGTGCCGCGCTCGGCGTTGATGGTCGTCACCAGCTTGCTGAGGATCAGGTTGAGCAGGTCGTCGAGTTTGATGTTGGAGGTCATCACCTCGCTGACCGAGCGCATGGCGTTGAGTTCTTGCACGGGACTCATCGCCGAGCCTCCGGCTTCGGCCCGCTCGACCAGCTTGACCAGCTTGAGCGTGTTGGGCTGGCCCAGTTCGGCGCTGGTGGTGCGCTCTACGGAGTCCATCAGCGCGTGGATGAAGTGCAGGCCCATGCCCCCCTTGATGCGCGCCTCCACCGGCGCGTTGATGTCGAACGGCTTGACTTTGGACGGGTCCAGCGGGACGCCCCAATCGGTCAGCGTGACCTGGACGAAATCGCCCGTTTCGTTGGCCGAGATCAGCAGGTGGCCCTTGCGCTCGCCTGGATAGGCGTGTTGGATGATGTTGGTCGCGGCCTCTTCGACGGCCAGTTCCAGGTCAAAAAGCGCCCTGTCGGACAGCGAGAGGCGCTGCCCCACGCCCTGCACAAAGTGCGAGATAAGGCGCAGGTTCTCCTGTCGGGCCTGGACGCGAAGTTCACCGAGGAAGGTCATGGGTCAGTGTCTCGTCTAATCCGTCATCTGCTGGCGCGAGTCTCGCCGGGGCAGGGCTGCCGTCGCGCTCCGGCGGAACGCCCCTTCCCTGGCCCCTCCCCGGCAAAGCCAGGGAGGGGAAAACGCCCCAACCGGCGGTCAAAGTTCCCCTCTCTAGCCCGGCTGGAGAGGGGGGGGTAGGGGGAGAGGCGACTTGGCCTCATGCCTTTCGCCCCTACAACGCCTCTGCCAAAAAAACAGCCCCCTACGTGCCGGGGACCGCTCCGCCAGGCGTTCGCCGCGCGGTGCTAGAAGGCGGCGATAGCCTCGTCCACCGTCGCATAAATAGAGAAAAACTTGTCGAAGCCAATGATCTGGAACACGCGCGCCACTCTCTGGCTCAAATTCACCAGTTTGAGATCGCCCTGGCTGGCGCGCACCTGGGTCAGAATGTCGGCCAGCGTGCGCAGCCCGGCGCTGTTGATATAGCGCACCCGATCCATCTCCAGGACGAGCTTGTGCTTGCCCTCGGAGACAGCGGTCTGCAAGGCGAGATCAAGGTCCAGCGCGCCCTCGCTATCTACGCGGCCTTCCAGAGCGAAAATCGTGACGCTATCCTGTTCGCGCTCAGTGATATTCATAGCAGGTCTCCTGGAAAAAATCACTTTACGGGCAGAGGTGCCAGGTTCACCCTCATTGTAGTCGGTTTGCGCCCAGCAGGGAAGGGAGGGGATTGAGATGGGCGCGTTTCATGGGGCAGGTATGTGCGCTGGCAGTCAGCCTTCACTGCCGGCCTCACCGCGCCCGCCCCGAAAGAGACTTCCGAAGTCTCCAAGACTTCAGAAGTCTGATCTTCGAGCGCAGTGAGCCAGGGGATGAGGCCAGGGCGAGATGTGCGCCGCGTGAAGCTGGGCTACAATACCCGCGCAGGGCAATGCATATCTGGACCTGGCGCAGGTGTGGGGAGCGCGCAGATGAACTATTTCCGATACTCTCTGGCGATGGCGGCGGTTGCGGTCGCGGTGGCAGCGACCCTGGCTGGATGCACCTTCAGCACGGACAGCGAGGAACCGACAACTGTCCCCCGGCCCACGCTTGGCACGCCCATCGCCTGGGCGACGGCGCGCACCGAGGTTCCCGCGCCTCTCTTGCCTACGGCGACGGCGTTCGTCTTCTCCTCGCCGACCACCGCGCCCACCCTGCCCGCGCCACCTACCGAGTCTGTGCCGCCCACCAAAGCCCCGCCCCCGACGCTAACACCGAGTGCCACGCGCACGCCGTTCGCTCTCTTCACCGCGACGAGCGCCCCAACGCTTACCGCAACGACGGTGACGCTACCCACCGCGACCATCGCGCCCACGCTCACCCAACAACCGGCGCTCACCCGCGCCTCCTCGGCCACGCCGACGGTTCCGCCCTCGTTCACACCGCTGATCGTCCTGACCAGCACGCCGGCCCCCACGTCGGTGCCAGCGGCCCTGGTCTGCTCTACGTGCGGCAACCTGCGCCTGCGCTCCAGCCCTGGCACGGCGGGCGGCGTCGTTACCCTGCTGCCAGCCAATACCCCGCTGAGCGTCATCGGGCGCACGGCAGATAGCGCCTGGGTTCAGGTGGTGCTGGCTGACGGCACGAGCGGCTGGGTTGCCGCCCAGTACCTCACCCTGAACATCAGTCTCAGCGTCGTCAGCGTCACCGGCACGGCCCAGGACGCGCCGACCGCCGTTGCTGCGGGGTACGCGGTGGTGTCGGGCGTGTCGTCGAACGCGCGGCGCATCTTCCTCGACGGGCTGGCGAAAGGCAACCTGGCCCACGCCTTCACCCGCGTGGGCGACAGCATCAGCGCCGCGCCGCAGTTCCTGACGCAGATCGGCAGCGGCACGTACCAACTGGGCGAGTACGGCTACCTGGGCACGGCGATCAGCTTCTTCTCCGGCCCCAACGGGCGCGGGGCCAACCCCTTCGCCGCGTCGTCTATGGCCGCGCGCAACGGCTGGAGCACGGAGAGCGTGCTCAACCCGGCTCACGCTGACCCCGGTATCTGCCGGGCGGGGGAGACGCCGCTCGCCTGCGAGTATCGGGTGACGCGCCCCGCTGTCGCACTGATCATGTTCGGCACCAACGACTCCGGCGGGATGCCGACGGCGACCTTCCAGGCCAACCTGCAGACCATCGTGCAGACCTCGATCACTATGGGCGTGATCCCCGTGCTGAGCACGATCCCGCCCAAGCGTTACAACCCGGCCACCGATGGCCGCGTGGCCGAGTTCAACCAGGTGATCATCGCCACCGCGCGTGCCTATGACGTGCCGCTGTGGGATTACTACGCGGCGATGATCGCCCTGCCCGATGGCGGGTTGGCCGCAGACGGCGTGCATCCCTCTACGCCACCATCGGGCGTGACGACGATCTTTGACGCGGCCAACCTGCGCTATGGCTACACTGTGCGCAATCTGACCGCGCTGCAGGTGCTCTACACGCTCTGGCAGCAGATTCTCTACGACGCGGATCAGGCCCTCCCCGCGACCGCACCGCCCAGCGGAGGCGTGCCCACCAGCGCGCCGACCAGCGCGCCCGGCGGCCTGGACGACCCGGCCTGCATGGGCGTGCGGCCCTCGAACCTGGCCGTTGGCGGGCAGGGGCGCGTGACGCCGGGCCTGCCCAACAAGATGCGCAGCGCGCCGGGCACCGCCGCTCCCGAAGTCGGCAGCATCCCCGGCGAGGCGATCTTCTCGGTCATCGGCGGGCCGCGCTGCGCGGACGGCTACCTGTGGTGGCAGGTCAACTACAATGGGGTTGTTGGCTGGACGGCGGCTGGCAGCGGCACCGAGGACTGGGTGGTGCCCTACCCGTAGGGGGAGAGGTCGGTCGTCAGTCACCAGCTATCAGTCATCAGCCATCAGGTGTCAGTGGTCGGTGATCAGTCGTTGGGGGCGGTTGGTTCGTAGGGGCGCTGCGCTGCTGCGCCCGGCCCCGGAAGGAAGAGGACTTCCGAAGTCTCCGAAGACTTCGGAAGTCTGGCGGGGTAGACGACCCCTCCCCCTGGCCCCCCTCTTCGGCCAAGCCAGGGAGGGGGAAAGCACTGCGTGCGGCGAACCAAGTCCCCCTCTCTAGCTCGTCTGGAGAGGGGAATTTAGGGGGTGAGTAGGGGCGGGTTTCTAAACCCGCCCCTACAACGGGCGCAGCAGAGCAGCCCCCGGCGCTCACCAGTTGCGCGTGCCGGTGTAGTAGTAGACGTGCTGGCAGTTCGGCTCGCTGTTGAGCACCAGGCTCATGGTCATGGTCAGCGTCGTCTCGCTGGTGAAGCTCAGCGTCATGCTCACCCGGCCCGTGCCCAGGACGTTCGGCCCGGCATAGGCGTAGACGTTGGGCCGAATCCGGCTGAGGAAGTAAGGACTGGCCTCCATCCCCTTCCACGACAGGCCGCCGCCCGCCGGGGCAATCGCCGCCAGGTGATCGCAGAAATTGATCGCCGGCGCGCCGGAACACTGGCCGGTCATGTTGTCGCTGCCAGGGCGCATCTGCCATACGGAGTTAGCCGTTGGAGCCAGGTCTGCTTCTCCGGCGGGGGCTGCCTCACCTCCGGCGGGCGGAGCCGGTGGCGGCGCGAAGATCAGCGGCGGCGGCTCCACCTGGGCGACGGCCTGGCACGCGCCCACCGCGCGCACCTCGGCCTGTGCCGCCCACGAGGGCTGCGCGCCCGTGTCAAGCTGCCACCAGGGAGCGCCGTCGGAGTCGTTGGCCCAGCCAATCGCCGTGTACGTGGTCGCTGCCGAGAGACTGGCTAACGCCCCGCGCTGCGTCCCCGGCCCCACGCGCAACGTCACCTGCGCATCCGACGCGGGCGCGCCCACCAGACAGGCGACCGGCTCCGCCAGCAGGTCGAGCGGCGCGTAGGCGATATCAGCGAAGGGGTAAGCGCGCATCGCTGCGGGCGCGGCGACCGGCGTCAGGCCGTCCGCGCCGCCCAGGTTGACCTGCGTCCCTCCTCCCGCCGCTACGTCGAGCGGGACGCCGCGCGCCGTGACCGTCCCCGCCCCGGCCAGCGCGCGGGCGGTCAGGGAGTCGCCCGGCGCGGCGGTGACCAGCAGCGTCGCATCGGCGAAGGCCAGCGTCACCTGGTTGACAGTGATCTCGGCCCGCCCCTCTCCCGCGAATTGCAGCAGCAGGCCCGCAGGCATGGCCGCGCACGGCGCGTCCCCGCTTGTCAGCGTGAACGACTCGAACGGCACACCCGCCAGCTTGACCGGCGTCACGTCGTTGGGCAGCAGCACTGTCAGCGCGCTGATGGCGCTCTGGTCGCCCTCCCAGCCGATCAGCGGGGTGAAGGCCCAGGCGATACCGCCCGCGAACTGCACGCGCAGCCAGTCGCCCTGCTCGTTGCGCCCGTCGGCCAGCGCCTCTTCGCCGGCGGCGAGCTGGCCCACTACCGCGTAATTGATACCCGCCCCGTTGCGCAGGTTGATCTCCGCGCTGCCCCGGTTGAAGACAGGCAGCGTGGGGCGCTCATCCCCGGCGGCGGGGAGCCGCGCGATCTGCGCGTCGCCGAAGAGGACGCCGGTGATCGTCGCGCCCTCGGCGGCGGGCAGGTCCAGCACGGCCACGCCCCACCCCTCGCCCGCAGGATCGGCGGCGGTGGCCAGCGCGTCCAGGGCTTCCAGGGTCGTGCGGTCGCCGGGGGTCGCCGCTGCGAGTTCTCCCGCACCAGGGGGCCGGGCGCTGACCGCGCCGTGCCCGTAACACGCTTCGCCGGGCAGCAGCCCACCGCAGTAGATGCCCGCTTCGGCGATGGCCTGCTCGGCCAGCGCCACGCACTGATCGCCATCCTGCGCCGCCGTGCGGGTCACCGAAGTAACCCCGCCGGTCACGATCAGCAGGCCGATCAGCAGCCCTACCCATACAGTACGCGCTCGTCCGTTTGTCATCGCTCCGCTTCCCTTTGCTCTGGT
>CAYNHD010000007.1:10683-28381 GCA_964396775.1 uncultured Thermoflexus sp.
CCCATACAGTACGCGCTCGTCCGTTTGTCATCGCTCCGCTTCCCTTTGCTCTGGTAATTGGTTATTGGTGATTAGTGATTGGTTGTTGGTTGTCGTCAGTGATCAGTTGTCAGTGATCGGTTGTCAGTTGTCAGTGATCAGAGTACAGAAGGCTGGTTACTCTGCGAATGACCTGTCTCCAGAGTGAGGCGAAGAGGCTCGCTGAACGCCTCCCCCCTCCAGCCAAGCCCGGGGGGACGCCGGCAGACGACTCTCCCCTTCCCCTAGCTCGGCTGGGGGAAGGGGCCGGAGGATAGGGGCCGTCCACTGCCCTGGACTTCCGAAGTCTCCGAAGACTTCGGAAGTCTGACAATCGCTTCTCGATCATCCCGCCCCAAACATACTATAATCGCGGTGTGCGCTGCCCGTCTGAGGACATTCGCCCGGCAAAGGAACGCTCATGCGCCGCATCCGCTCGGTCTCGATTCTGCTCGTCCTGCTGGCCCTGGCCCTCGCCGCCTGCGCCGAGTCCGTCAGCGCGCCAGATGCCATCGAAAGCTACCTCAAGGCCAAGATCGCCGCTGACGAGAACAAGATCGCCAGCTTATCCTGCGCTGCCTGGGAAGCACAGGCCGTGCTCGAAGCGGCCCCCTTCCGCTCGGTGAAGGCCGAGCTTGACGGCCTGGCCTGCCGCGAGAACGGGCAGGATGGCGACGCGACCCTCATCACCTGCGAGGGCACCCTGGTGATCACCTATCGCGGCGAGGCCCCGCGCCAGCAAAGCCTGGCCGGGACGACCTACCGCGCCGTCAAAGAGGACGGCACCTGGAAGATGTGCGGCCAGCAGTAGCCGCTCATTCTCCCTCCGCCGTCTCTGCTGCCGCCAGCACCGCTTCGAGCGTTTGCAGCGTCAGCAGGTTGCGCACGGTGAAGCCCGCCGCCAGGTTCTCGTCCACGAAGGTGCACACCGCGCCGGACGCTGGCACCGTCATGTGCGTCGGGTCGGCGGGGTCTACGCCCCGGTCGGGCAGCGGCTCCAGCGCCAGCCACAGGTTGATCAGCGGCACGTCATACTCCAGCGCCACCCCCGCCACGATCTGGTTGAAGAGCACCGTCTGCTCCGGGAACTCCGGGCGGTGCGGGAACGTGCTGAGCACGGGCAGCACCCCGGCGCGCACCGTCTCCACGACCAGCGCCCGCAGGAAATAGGCGAACTGCTCGGCGGTGAGGTACTGCACGTCGTTGGTGCCGAACATGATCAGGGCGATGCTCGGCTGCATGATGCGCAGCTCGCAGCTTAACGGCGTCTCCCCCGGCTGGCAAAACTCCGGGTTGGCCCACATTGCGTCGAGGATGCTGGCCGCATTGAAGCCACCCGCCGCCGCCTGGCTCTGCCGGGCGAAGGAGTCGCGCTCCTCCGTGCGGAACTGGGCGATGACCGACTCCAGGTGCTCGTACTCGCCCAGGGCATAGTCACCCGCGCCGATGGGGATCAGAAAGTAAGGGGTGTCCGTCATACAGTCGCCCACCTTGACGAAGGCGTGCGGGTCGCCGCCGCGCGCGAGGCTGTGGGCGTAGATCGCCCGCGCGTTCTCGCTGATCTCCGGCACCAGCGGGAAAGACGCCAGATCAATAGCGGTCACTTCGTCCAGGTTCAACGGGCCGAGGACGGGATCGGGCAGGTCGAAGGGCGTGGGCGTTGCGAGGGGGGCGGCCCCGGCCAGGGGATTGGCCCCCGCCGCCAGGCCCAACGCCGCGCCCAGGATCGCACCCCCTACCCCGGCCAGCGCCAGCAGTCGTCGCAGCATGGTTTGCTCCAACAGTTCATCGCCGGGAAGACAAAAGCGCCCCCTGCGGTTTTGGGCGAGTTTACACTGAGCGGCATATCGTGTAAAGTCGGGGGGTGATCAGGTTTCGGTTGTCAGCGATCAGTTGTCAGTTGTCAGTGATCGGTTGTCAGTGATCAGAACGTGCGGCGCTGCTGCGGAATAGACTTCCGAAGTTTTCAAAACTTCGGAAGTCTGGTGGGGGGGGCCGGCGGGGCGTATGCGATACGCCCCTACAAAAGACACCCGCCCCCGTTCTGAGAGAAACCCGCCACTGGCAACCGACCACCGAAACCAGACATCTGATCACTGACAACTGACAACCAACCACCAATAACCAATAACCATTTCCCATGTCCCGCCGATTCCTCCTCGCCGCTCTCGCTCTCGTCGCCGCCACCGCGCTACCCTGGATCGCGCCGTCGCCACGAGCCGCCGCCCAGGCCCAGATTCAGGCGCTCGCTCCCTACGCCCTGACCGCCTACAGCCGCCCGGATCGCGCCGCGCCCATCGTCGGCGTGTTCACGCCCCATGCCAAAGTCGCCCTCGAAGGGCGCAGCGCCGACGCCGCCTGGGTGCTGGGGCACAGCACGGATGGCAGCGTGCGCGGCTGGATCGAGCGTCGCTACCTGCTGCTGCCGCCGGACGCTTCTGTGGCGCGCCTGCTGGTCAGCAACGAGATCCTCTTTGCGCCGCCCGACGCTTCACGAACGGACAGCGCCCCCATCGCCGTTGACCTGACCAGCTACCCGGTGATGCCTGTGGGGATGGGCCGCGCCCGCGCCATTTACGAGAGCGGGCGCATCCTCGGCATGAACGCGCGCTCGGTGGCCAAAGTGGGCGACTGCATCTCCGACAACCAGCACTTCCTCAGCCCGTTCGGGCAGGGCCGCTACAACCTGGGCGAGTTCGCCCACCTGCAGGGGGTGATCGATCACTTCGGGGCGTCGCTGGCGCTGGACAGCCTGGCCGCCTACGATGGCCTGGTGACGAGCGCCGTGCTCGACCCGACGTTCGCCAACCCGTTGGCCTGCCAGCCCGGTGAATCGCCGCTGCGCTGCGAGTACCGCGTGCACCGGCCCAGCGTGGCCGTGATCATGTTCGGCGCGCAGGACTTGCTCTTCACGCCCGCCGAGCAGTTCGAGCGCAATCTGCGCCAGATCGTCCACGAGACGATCCAGGCGGGGGTGATCCCCCTGCTGAGCACCTTTCCGGGCAACCTGGCGCTGTGGGAGCAGAGCGTCCGCTACAACCAGATCGTGGTGCGGGTGGCGCTCGACTACGAAGTGCCGCTGATGAACCTGTGGCTGGCGCTGGAGGCGCTGCCCAATCACGGGCTGAACGAGGACGGGCGGCACCTCAGCCTGCCGTACACCGACTCCGGCGACCTGGCTCCGGCCAACCTGCAGCGCGGCTACCCGCTGCGGAACCTGGTGACGCTGCAGGCGCTCGATGCCGTGTGGCGCGGGGCGATGCAGTAGCGAGCGAAGGACAGAGCGCATCGCAGAGGCGCAGAGGCCGCAGAGAGAAAAGGGTAGAGAGGCGGCGAGGGGGTAAGGGCGTAGCAGAGCAACGCCCCTACGCGGCAGCAGGCGCTCGGACGCCAGATTTCCCCTGCCAGACTTCCGAAGTTTTCGGAACTACGGAAGTCTAGGCCGGGGCCTCCGCGATGTTGCGCAGCAGGGCGACAATGAACCGGATCGCCAGCAGCGCCAGGACAACGAACCCGGCCATCGGCCCGACGATTTCTCCTGTGCTGAACGAAACCCCCGCCGACACCTGGCTGATTGTCTGCACGGCGATCAGCGGCGCTAAGGATACCTCCAGGACGAGCAAGGCGAGCGCAACGAGGTAGCCCAGGGCGGCGCGGCGCAGAATCAACAGGCCCGCCGCAAACGTGGCCGGCGTGATGATGCCCAGGTCTAGCACGTCGGTGACTTTGGTGGTATAGCTCCCCAGCAGATGCGGCGGCTCGTCCTGGAGCAGCGCGCTGAGCAGCGGGCCAAGCCACACAACGAAAGTCACCAGGCCGCTGGCAAACATGAACACGGCCACGCTCAGGCGTGGCAGGCGCGGCGAGAAGTGGGCGGGCAGGGCCTGGAGATTCACCGAGGCGAAGGCCAGCAATAAAGCGAAGAGGCTCGCCGAGAACAGGACAATGTAGACGAGAAACAGGTTGTTGTAGGCGGCGCTGAGCGCCAGCGAGGCATAGACATAGAGGAAGTAAGCGATCACCCCCGCCAGCAGCAATCCTCCCCTCAGCGAGCCACGCCGGTAAAGGCGCAGCGACAGGAGGAGGGAAGGAATGCCCAGCAGGAGCGTGATGGCGTCCGTTCCCCTGTTCCCCGCGCCGGTGAAGAGCGTATCATAGCGATACAACCCCCGCCCGTACATCTCCACTGTTTCGCCGCGAAGCGTTGTGAAGGTGAACGTGTCACCCTCGCCCTGCCAGAACAGGCCGCTGCCAGCGGCAACCAGCGCAAGCACGGCGATCAGCGCCGAGAGCCAGGTGATAGTGCTAGACACGCGCATTGTGGGTGTAGGCATAGAAACTCTCTCCCATAATTCAACGGGCAAATCAAACTCATAGCCGGGTGGATCATACCTGTGGGGCACCCGACAATCAGGGATTATAGGCATAGCAGGCGCAACAGTTCAAACGGAGCAAAACAAGACCTCCGAAGTCTTCGGAGACGGAAGTCTCTTGTGGCGCAACGCCCAAATCCCTCGTTGACAAAACTAATTCGATGACGCATAATTCTACGCAGAACTATTCAAGGAATGGCTTGCCCATGTCCCATTGCCATCACTCCCTCCCTCTCTTTGCCTCTCCCGACGCACCCATTGTGACCGAACTCTTCGGCACGTCCAATATCGGGGGGATGGAGGTCTTCTATCGCCTGAAGCGAGTCAGCCACCTGATCGGGCTGCTGATCGCCGACCATCACCGCGAAGACGCGCTCTCTCACGCCCGGATGCGCCTGCTCACTCACCTGGTGATGAGCAAGCTACAGGGCGACGACTCCGGCCTGCTGCCCAGCGAACTGAGCCGGTTTCTGGGCATCAGCCGTAATACAGTCAGCACGCTGCTCAACGGGCTGGAGGCGCAGGGGTTGATCGAGCGCCACCTGCACCCCGACGACCGGCGGCAGTGGCTCGTCCGTGTGACGCCGGAGGGCGAAGCCCTCATCCGCGCGCGCGCGCCGGAGCTGGCCGCTTTCATCAGCAGCCTGTTCGATGTGCTGACCGTCGAGGAGCAGCGTTCGCTGATGGCGCTGCTGGACAAGCTCCACGCGGGGTTGGCGCAACGAGCCGAGGCGCTGGCCTCCCACCGAACGGCGTCCCCTGGTGAACGCCCCTAGCATCGCCGACCGGAAACCGGTTCTCACACTATCGAAAGGAAAGGGACTTGAGAGCGCAATTTGCCTCGCCACCAGGCGGGCGGCAGAAGATGGGCCGCGAGGGGTTCGCCATGCTGGGCCGCGCGCTCGGCTACGTGCGCCGCTATCGCCGCTCTCTGATTGTGGCCTATGCTGCGCTGTTCATCTCCACCGGCGCGCAGCTTATGGTGCCCTGGCTGGTGCGCGACATCATAGACAGCATCACCAACGGCATGACCGCCAACATGATCCTCTCGCTGCCGGAGCAAGCCTCGGCTGCGGTCACCGCCCAGCGCGGGCTGACGATGGACCAGGTGCAGCAGAACGCCAGCGGCGCAGAGAACGCGGTCATTGCTGCCGGAATCGCCATCGTGATCTTCGCCCTGGCGCGCGGTTTCTTCGCTTTCGTGCAGGGCTACATGGCCGAGCGCCTGTCGCAGAGCGCGGCCTTCGACTTCCGCAACGAGCTTTTCGCCAAGATTCAGCGCCTGTCCTTCAGCTACCACGACCGCAACCAGACCGGCCAGCTTATGATCCGCGCCACCGACGACGTGGAGAAGGTGCGTATGTTCATCGGCCAGGGGCTGATCATGGCGCTGCAGGCGCTAGTGCTGCTGGTCGGCACGCTGATCATCCTGCTGACAACCAACTTCAAGCTGACGCTGGTGGCGCTGCCCGTGCTGCCGCTGGCCCTGCTCATGTTCGCCGGATTCGGGGCCATCGCCCAGCCGCTGTTCACCACGCTGCAGGTGCGCCTGTCGGCGCTGAACACCATCCTGCAAGAGAACCTGGCTGGCATCCGCGTGGTCAAGGCGTTCGCCCGCGAGCCTTACGAGCAGGCGCGCTTCAACGAGGCCGCCGACCGTCACCTAGCGCAGAACCTGAAGATCAGCCGCACTTTCGCGCTCATTTTCCCCACCACCTTTTTGATCTCCAGCCTGGGCCAGGCTGCCGTGCTCTACGCGGGCGGCTTGCAGATTCTCGACGGGACGCTGACCCTGGGCGAATGGCAGCAGTTCAGCCTGTACCTGGTCTATGTCTTCTTCCCGCTGGGGCAGTTGGGCTTCATCATCTCGCTGCTCTCGCAGGCGACGGCCTCCTCCACGCGCATCTTCGAGATTCTCGACGCGCCCAACGAGGTCGAAGACCGGCCCGGCGCGACGACGCTGGAGACGATCACCGGCCAGGTCAGCTTTGAGGGCGTCTCCTTCCGCTACTTCAAAAGCGGCGACTACGTGCTGCGCGATGTCTCGTTCGAAGTCCAGCCCGGCCAGACGGTGGCCCTGCTGGGCGCGACGGGCAGCGGCAAGACGACGATCATCAACCTGCTGCCGCGCTTCTACGACGCGACGGAAGGCGCAGTGCGCATTGACGTGCGCGATGTGCGCGACGTGACGCTCAACAGCCTGCGCTCGCACATCGGCATTGTGCTGCAAGAGACGACGCTTTTCACCGGCACCATCCGCGACAACATCGCCTTCGGGCGGCCCGGTGCCGCGCTGGACGAGGTGATCGCCGCTGCGCAGGCCGCCGCCGCCCACGACTTCATCATGAGCTTTCCCCAGGGCTACGATACGCCGGTCGGCGAGCGCGGCGTCACCCTCAGCGGCGGGCAGAAGCAGCGCATCGCCATCGCCCGCGCGCTGCTGCTCGACCCGCGCATCCTGATCCTGGACGATTCGACCAGCAGCGTAGACCTGGCGACCGAGTACCAGATTCAGCAGGCGCTCGACCGGCTCATGCACGGGCGGACGAGCTTCGTCATCGCCCAGCGCATCAGCACCGTGCTCAACGCTGACCTGATCCTGGTGCTGGACAAGGGGCGCATCGTCGCGCGCGGCACCCACGAGGAGTTGATGGAAAACAGCCCGCTCTACGCCGAGATTTACAGCTCGCAGTTGGTGGAGGACGCCGCGCTCGAAACCGCCGCGCCTGCCGCAGGCGAACCGGAGGTGCAGCCATGATGATGCAGGACCGCCGCCATCTCCTGGAAGGCGAAACCCGCAAAGCCCGCAGCGTCCGTGCGACGCTGGCCCGTTTCTGGCGGCAGATGGGCCGCCGCCGCCTGATCCTGCTGGCGGTGCTCGCGCTGTCCATCTTCAGCGCGTGGACGCAGGTGATCACCCCCGACCTGATCGGGCAGACGGTGGACTGCTACCTGACGCCCTACGGCCAGCAACAGTTCACCCCGCCAGCGGGCTTCCAGGGATTGACCGAAAGCATGGCCCAGTCCGCCCAGAGCAACTGCTGGTACGCCGACGACACGGCCAATCTGTCGCGCTCCGAAACCGTCGCTGGCCTCCGCTCGATCATTGCCCTGCTGGTGATCCTGTTCGTCGCCAGCGCGCTGGCCACCGGCAGCCAGTTTTACCTGACGCGCTACGCCGGGCTGCATGTGCTGCGCGACCTGCGCGTGCAAATCTTCGAGCACATTCACCGCCTGTCTTTGAGCTATTACGCCCGCAACGAGGCGGGCGAGGTCATGAGCCGCCTGACCAACGACACCGATACGTTGCAGCAGGCGGTCAGCTTTGCCCTGGTGCAGACGGTGCGCGGCGTGCTGCTGATCATCTGGCTGGTCTACGCCATGTTCAGCCGCAGCGTGTCCTTCGCCCTGCTCAGCATGGTCACCGTGCCCTTCATGCTGCTGGCTACGCTGTGGTTTTCTGACCAGGCGCGCAAAGCCTTTCGCCGGGCACGGATTGAGATCGGCGAGGTGAACGCGGACTTGCAGGAAAACATCGCCGGGGTGCGCGAGGCGCAGGCCTTCACCCGCGAGGACGAGAATATCGCCCGCTTCCGCGAGGCGAACGCGGCCAACCGCGACGCCAACATCCGCGCCGTCGCCTTCACCAGCGCCCTGGCCCCCGCGCTGGAGGCGCTCGGCTACATCTCGATTGTGGTCGTCGCTGGCGTGGGCGGCGTGCTGATGCTGCGCGATCAAGACCTGGCCGGGACGGCGATCTCGCTGGGGCTGATCGTCACCTTCGTCTCCTACGCGCAGCAGTTCAACCAGCCGATCCAGCTCATCGCCACGCTGTGGACGAACATCCAAAGCGCCATCGCCGGGGCCGAGCGCATCTACGAGTTCCTGGACACGCAGCCAGACGTGACCGACAAGCCCGGCGCGGTGGAGATGCCGCCCATCGCCGGGCATGTCGAACTGCGCGACGTGCACATGAGCTACAACGACGGCGAGCCGGTGCTGCGCGGCGTCAGCCTGGAGGCGCAGCCCGGCCAGACCATCGCCCTGGTGGGGCCGACCGGCGCGGGCAAGACGACGATCATCAACCTGCTACCGCGCTTCTACGATGTGACGGCGGGGGCGGTGATCATTGACGGGCACGACGTGCGTGACGTGACGCGGGCCAGCCTGCGCCGCCAGATCGGGCTGGTGCTGCAAGACACGTTCCTGTTCAGCGACACGGTGCTGAATAACATCCGCTACGGGCGCATGGACGCCAGCGACGAAGAGGTGATCGCCGCCGCGAAGCTGGCCCACGCCCATGACTTCATCAGCGGCCTGCCGGAGGGGTACCACACTCTGCTCGGCGAGCGCGGGGCCGGCCTCAGCCAGGGGCAGCGCCAACTGCTGGCCATTGCACGGGCGGCGCTGGCCAACCCGCGCCTGCTGATCCTCGACGAGGCGACCAGCAGCGTGGACACGCGCACCGAGCGGCTGATCCAGAAGGCGCTGGAGGAACTGCTCAAGGGTCGGACGAGCTTCGTCGTCGCGCACCGGCTGAGCACCATCCGCAACGCTGACCAGGTGTTCGTCATTGATGACGGGCGGATCATCGAGCGGGGCACGCACGAGTCGCTGCTGGAAGCGCGCGGCTTCTACTACAGCCTGTACATGAGCCAGTTCCGGCGCGACGTGCCCGCCCCGTCCAACGGGCGGCGGGCGCGCGAGGCGCTGCCGGCGAAGTAGGGCGGCGGGGCGGGCGTGGGGCCGCTCTCTCGCATCCCGTAGGGGCGTATGGCCATACGCCCCTACAACGGGCGCAGGCGTTCCCCCGCCAGACTTCCGAAGTTTCGGTAACTTCGGAAGTCTCTCTGCGCAACGTCCCTCTCCCTGGCCCCTCCCCGGCCAAGCCAGGGAAGGGGAAAGCGCCATGTGCGGCGATCCAAGTCCCCCTCTCTAGCTCGGCTGGAGAGGGGGATTTAGGGGGTGAGGCACGTAGGGGCGTATGGCCACGCCCCTGCGCCGGGCGCAGCAGAGCAGCGCCCCTGCGCGACCGATCACCGATCACCGACGACTGATCACCACCCACCACCCACCAACCCTTCACCACATGATCTTGTTCAGGTCGTTGTCGCGGAACTGCTCGGCCTGGCGGTAGCCGTCGTCGCCGGGGCGGGTCATGTAGCCCTGGTATTCCTGGTTGGGGAACCCGTAGACCGTCCACTCGCCGAGCACGAAGGGCGGCACGGTCACGCCCGGCGCGCAGTCCTCGCAGGAGACGGGAATCCACTCGCCGTTGTAGCGGCGGGCCAGGTGCAGGTGCGTGCCGTTGCTGATCCCGCCCTGGCACGAGGGGTGGCCGAGCCGGTCGCCGGTCTGCACGCGCGTCCCAGCGGCGATGCGCTCGCTGTCGTCCAGGTGCAGGTAGACCAGCGTCCAGCCGGTGTACTCGTCGCCGTCGCCGTCCAGGTCGAGGATCACGTAGCCGTCGCCGCTGCGGGCGATGACGCCGGGTGCGGCGGCGGTCGCCCAGTGCGGCGAGATGTAGCACGCGCCCTGCGCCTGCACCAGTTCTTCCGGCGGCTCCGGCGGGGCGAAGTCAATCGCGCCCCAGGCCGATCCGCTGTTGTACGCGCCGTGCGGCCCGCCGGAGTAGACCCATTCCTCCCCCTGGGCGAAGGGCAGCGTCAACGCCGGCTGGACGAGGCCGGGCGGCACGACCGGCTCAAGCGCGTGTGCGAAGGGGTCGCCGAACAGGCTGAGGTACGTCTCGAAGAAGCCGCTGGGGTGCACGTCGCGCTGCCACTGGGCGGGGCTTGCCGTCAGGCTGAGCATGGTTTGCACGGCGACCGTCCCCGCGTTGAGCATGGGGTCGAACAGCACGCGCTGGTCTTCGCCGAGCGTCATGGCGATGGTGCCGCGATACTTCCACCCGTAATAGCCGTAGTTGAGCGCGTCGGCGGCGTCGAGAAGCTGCCTCAGCAGCCCTTCGCGCCCCTGCTTGACGATGCCCATCGGGTAATTGACCTGCTCCTCAGCGGGGTAGGGGTTGGACAGCCATTCGCCGCGATATTCCAGCAGCGCCAGCAGCAGGCGCGGGTTGACGCTGTACGACCGCGCGACGAAATCCACAATCTTGACCCCGCTCCACGTCTCGTCACCGACCTGCTCGGAGTACGCGCGCAGGAAGCCCTGGCGGAACTTGACCGCGCCGGTGATGCTGAAGCCGCTGGCCGTGGGGCCGTAGACCAGTTCGCTATCGGGGATCAGCTTGAAGGAGGGTGTGGTCACGCCCCCGCCGCCCGGCACGCTGATCAGTTGGCCCACTTCAAGCCGGTTCGGGTCGGACAGGTTGTTGAGAGCCAGCAGATCATCTAGGGAGACGGCGTAGAGCGCGGCGATGGTGCCCAGGGTTTCGCCGGGCCGAACGGTGTGCATCCCGCCGGCGGCCTGGGTGTAGCGCGGCACGCTGGGCGTGGGCTGGAGGGGGGTGGGCGTCGGCTCGTCGGGCGTCATCGTCGGCGGGGCGATGAGGTTGCCGCTCTCGTCGTACTCCGGCGTGGCCGTCACGTAGATGATTCGCTCGCCGGAGAGCGAGCAGGCCACGCCTATGCCGCTCAGCGCGGCGAGCAGCACGGCGAGCAGGGCATGGCGGACGCAGCGCCGGAAACGTCGCGGGGAGACCTTCATTGCAGCGCCTTGCTCAGCCGCTCCAGCGAATGGGCGTAGCGGTAGTCGGTGTGGCGGTGGCCGTCCGGGTATTCCTCGTAGACGTGGGGGATGCCCAACGCTTCGAGCTTGCGGTGCAGCACCCGCGTCCCCACCTGAAGCTGGTACTCGTCATAAATCCCCACATCCACATAGGCCAGGCGCATCTGGCGCAGGGCGTTGGCATAGGCGGGCGTGTCCAGCTTGCGGATCGGGTCGTGGGTCAGCCAGCGCCGCCAAACGGCCTCGTTCAGCGCGCCGGTGTCCGGGTCAATGGGCAGGTCGAAGCCGCGCGGCTGCCCCGGATTACTGCCGAAAGCCGCCGCCCAACACACGGTCATGATCAGGTCCCAGAAGGCGCTGTTCTTGGGGCGGATGTCCGGGATGCGGGCGATGAACTCGTCCAGCGAGCCGTAGGGCGCGAGTTGCTGGTGCATCCGGCTGAGGCCGGGCAGACAGGTATATTCCCAGTAGAGGTCGCCGCTGTGGCAGGCGAACGCGCCGAATACGTCGGGATGGTGCATGGCCTGGGTGATCGCACCGAAGCCCCCGCTGCTGCGCCCGATGACGGCGCGGTGATCACGGTGGGGCAAGGTGCGGTAGTTGCGATCCACCATCGGGACAACCTCCTGGATGAGGTAGTCCTCATAGCGGCCCATCCCAGCGGAGTTGATGTACTGCGACCCGCCGAAGCGCGTCCACATGTCGGGCAGGACGACGATCAGCGGGGCGATGCGCCCGGCGGTGAGCAGGGCGTCCAACTGCTCTTTGATCGTCATGTCCCAGGGCCGCCAGTTGAGCAAGCCCGGGCCGGTGTTGCCGTGACTGCTCAGCAGGTACACGGTGGGGTAGCGCGCGTCGGGCAGGTCATCGTGACCGGGCGGCAGGTAGACCGTCAGGCGGCGAACGTTCGGGTCGCCGAGCGGGTTGTCGCGCAGGACGTCGCTGGTGATCAGCGGCTGCTCGATGCGGCTGGGGCTGAGGTGCACCGTAGTCTGCTCCTGGTCGCTGGATGGCTCCCATTGTAGCCCAAGCGAAAGAGGGGCGGCAACAGCGTTAGCGTCGAGGCGGAGTCGAGGTCTGTAGGGGAGGGTTTCTAAACCCTCCCCTACAGCAGACGCCACAGGGCAGCGCCCCTACGGGAGCAGAAAACTCCCGAAGTCTTCGGAGACTTCGGGAGTCTGGTGCCGGGGCACCCGCCCCGTCTCTCTCTACAATTCTCTCTCTGCGCCCTCTGCGTCTCGGCGGTGAAATCTGTTCTTCACTCCCCGCAAGCCTGCGATAGGACCATCTCTGCGGTACAATGCCCCTTCGTGTCTGCCGAACCGCGCCGTTGGAAAGGAAGCTGCTGTGCTGGCCATCCCTCGCGCCGCCCTGCGCGACTCAAGCCTGCGCTCGCCCGCGTTGATCGCGTTGGAACGTGCGCTGCGCCGCCTGACCGACTCGCGCTGGACAATTCCGCTGCTGCTGGCGCTGGGCGTGGCGCGCGCGCTGATCTTCCTGATCGCCTACCCGCCAGCGCACGGGGCTGACTCCGCTGACTATTTCCTCTACGCGGCGCAGTTCGAGGGGCTGGACGCGCCGATTGTCTTCGAGCTGATCTACCCGCTCTATCCGCTGCTGATCTACCTGACTCATTACTGGTTGGGCAGCGTCTACGTGCTGATCGTCTTCCAACTGGTGCTCTCGGCGCTGCAAGGGGTGGTGTTCTATTGGGGGATTCGCCCCTACAGCCCGGCGCTGGCTTTTGGCGTGGCGCTGCTGGCCCTCGCCGACCCGCAGACCGGCATCCTGTACAACTTCACCTCGACCGAGCCGCTCTATATGTTCACGCTCAGTCTGGCCTTCAGCCTGTTTCTAATCCAGGCGCGGCAGCGGGGCGGGCGCAGCTTGCAGGTGGGCGACGTGGCCCTGGGCGTCATGCTGGCACTGACACTGCTCATTCGCCCGGTGGGGCGCTACCTGATGGTGCCCTTTGGCGTGCTGTTCCTGCTGAGCACGCGCTCGGCCTGGCGGACGGCGGTCATGGGGGCGGCCTTCGCTCTGGCGCTGCTGCTCTCCGCGCTATTCAACCAGATCATCTTCGACCAGTTCGCGTTGAACGGCGGCGGCAGCTTCATGCTGGTGCGCCCGCTGACGCGCACTGGTCTGCTGGAAGCGGACAACGGCCCGGCCTCGGCGGAACTGGTCGCGCTGCGCGCAAGCTGCCCCGACGACGAGAACATGAACCGCTGTCTGGTCGCCCTGGTGGGAGACTGGCCGTCGGTGCGCAGCCTGTACAACCGCGCCTACCGCGAGATGCTGCGCGCCCACCCGCTGGAGTTCGGCGAGCAGGTCTTCGACGCCTTTACCGACTATCTGCGGCTGCCTGGGCTGCAATATCGCGGCGAGTACCTGCCCAGCGACGCGCAGTGCGCCGACATCGAGGCCAAAGTCGAGCGCGACACGCGCGGCTACCTGGAGAAGGACTGGCTGCTCTATGGCGCGTCGGACATCACGCCGGAGACGCTGGCCCCCATCGTGCGCGACATTGCGACGGTCATGTGCCCGCCCTGGCCGGACAGTTGGCCCGTGCGCCAGGCGGTGGACTATGTGGCGCTGCGCTACCGCTCGCTGAGCCGCCCGCACCCGTACCTGTGGTATGGGGCGTTGGGGCTTGCCGTGCTGCTCGTTCCCTGGGCGCGGCGGCTGCTGCCGCTGGCGTTGGTGGCGGGAGCCATCGTCGCCAACCACGCCACCGCCAGCGCGGTGATGCTCAACGTCCAGCCGCGCTATATTGCCATAGTCAATCCCTATAAAGGGGTGCTGCTGCTCGCCCTGTTCTATGTGCTGGGCGTGCTCGCCCTGCGCCTGGCCGATGAAGTGCTGGCGCGGCGCAGATGAGCGGTCAGCCGTCAGCGATTAGTAGTCAGGGGTCAGGCGTCAGCAGAGGGCGGAAATCCGCCTGCACTACAGGGGTTCGGGGGTAAGGCTAAGGGGCGTTGCACCCAGGGCGCGGCAAGTTAGGTTGGTCTGTATGCGCCTCACCCCCTAAATCTCCCTTTCCAGGCGAGCTAGAGAGAGGGACTTGCCCGCCCAACGCGGTACTTTCCCCTGGCTTTGCCGGGGAGGGGGTAGGGGGAGGGGCGTTGCACTAGAGAGACAACCAACCACTAATAACCAACAACCAATCACCACCACCAACCACAGGAGGGAGCTACCATGAACTACCGCGAACTGGGCCGGACGGGATGGCGGGTGTCCGAAGTGAGCTTCGGCGCATGGGCCATCGGCGGGTCGTGGGGGTCGGTGGACGACAGGGAGTCCATCGCCGCGCTGCACAAGGCGCTCGACCTGGGCGTGAACTTCATTGACACCGCCGACGTGTACGGCGACGGGCACAGCGAGCGCCTGATCGCCGGGGTGCTCAAGGAGCGCCGCGAGGAGGTCATTGTCGCCACCAAAGCCGGGCGGCGGCTCGACCCGCACACGGCGGACGGCTACACCGCCGCCAACCTGACCCGCTTCGTCGAGCGCAGCCTGCGCAACCTGGACACTGACCGCCTCGACCTGGTGCAGCTTCACTGCCCGCCCACCGAGGTCTACTATCGCCCGGAGGTCTTTGGCGCGATGGATGATCTCGTCCAGGCGGGCAAAGTGCGCTATTACGGGGTCAGTGTGGAGAAGGTCGAGGAGGCGCTGAAGGCCATCGAGTACCCGAACGTGCAGACGGTGCAGATCATCTTCAACATGTTCCGCCATCGCCCGGCAGAACTCTTCTTCGCCCAGGCGCAGCAGCGCAAGGTGGGCATCCTGGCCCGCGTCCCGCTGGCCAGCGGCCTGCTCACCGGCAAGATGACGCCGCAGAGCGCCTTCGCCGTGGACGATCACCGCGCCTTCAACCGCTACGGCGAATCGTTCGACGTGGGCGAGACGTTCTCCGGCGTGAATTTTCGCATTGGCCTGGAGGCCGTCGAGGAGCTTCGTCCGCTGGTGCCGCCGGGCGCGACGATGGCTCAGTTCGCCCTGCGCTGGATTCTGATGTTCGACGCGGTGTCGTGCGCCATTCCCGGTGCCAAGCGTCCGGCGCAGGCCGAGGACAACATCCGCGCGTCGGAATTGCCGCCGCTCTCTGAGGAGACGATGGCCCGCGTGCGCGACATCTACGACACCTACATCCGCACGCTGGTGCATCACCGCTGGTAGGCGGGCGGCAGCCCCCGCAGAAGGCGCGCCCCGCCATGAAACGAACAAGCCTCTCGCTGACGGCCCTGGCCCTGCTCTGGGCGATGCTCGTGCTCGGCCTGTACTACTGGGTGCACAAGCCGGTCACGCCGCCGTTGGCCGGGGCGCTCGGCGGCGCGCTGCTCGATGGCGCTGTGGCGGGCGCGTTTGCGCTGGTTGGCGCGGGAGTGGGGCGGGGCATCTTGCGGCGCGGCGATCTGCTTTGGGGCAGCGCACCCGAACAGATCGCGGCGGCGGGGGCGGTGGGCCTGCCCGTCCTCTCGCTGCTGCTGCTGGCGGTCGGATCGCTGGCCCTGAGCGGGTGGAGCGTCGCGGCGACGCTGGTTATCATCGGGGCACTGACCGGACGTGGCACGCTGGCCTGGGCGCGCCAGGTGGCGGGCTGGCTGCGCGCGCCCCTGCCGCCCGGACGGTGGGCGCGCTTCCTGGCGGCGATCACACTGGGGCTGGCCGGGCTGGCGCTGATCCTGGCGCTGCTGCCGCCAAGCAAGTGGGATGCGCTGGCCTATCACCTGGCCGGGCCGCAGCAGTACGTGGCGCGCGGGCGCTTCTACGCCGAGCCGCACAACCATTTCCTGGGCTTCCCGCAGATCGTCGAGACGCTCTTCGCCGGGCAGCTCGCCCTCACCGGGCGGTTGACCGGCGCGGCAGTGCTGCATTGGGGCATGGGCGCATTGCTGCTGCTGGCGGTTGGCGGGCGGGCGGCACGCCTGGGCGGGGCGATCACCGGCTGGCTGGCCGCCGCGATCCTGCTCGGCGCGCAGACCGTCTGGATCGAGATGAGCATTCCCTATGTGGACCTGCTGCCCATGCTGCTGGCCGTCGTTGGGCTGGGCGCAGCCGAGCGTTGGGACGAGGCGCGGCAGAGCGGGCAGAAGGCCCCTCTCCCTGGCCCCTTCCCCGACAGAGCCAGGGAGGGGGAAAGCGCCGCGCTGAGCGGACAAGTCCCCCTCTCTAGCTCGGCTGGAGAGGGGGATTTAGGGGGTGAGGCGGAGGCGCTTAGCTCTCTCCCTGGCCTGCGCCACGCGATCCTGCTGGGCACGCTGGCCGGGTTCAGCATCGGCGTCAAATACAGCGCGCTGTGGCTGGTGATCGCCTTCGGCGTGCTGCTGCTGTGGCGCGGGCGCGGTTCCGGCTGGCGCGCGACCCTGGCCTACGCTGCCGTGTACGCGCTGGCCGCGCTGCTGGCGTTCGCCCCCTGGCTGCTGCGCAACGCGCTGTTCTACGGCAACCCTGTGTACCCGTTCGTCTTCGAGTCAGCGGAGATGGACGCCATCCGCCAGGGCTGGTACAGCCAGCCGCGCTCCGGCCTGATCTACGGCGAGAGCGCCTGGCAGATTCCGCTGCTGCCGCTGACGGCGACCGTGCTTGGCGTAGAGGGGGCGGGGATTTACGGGACGGACATCGGCCCGCTGTTCCTGCTGCTGATCCCGCTGCTGGCGCTGGCGCGCGGGCGGCTGGCTCCGTCCGAGCGGGCCTGGCTGAGTCTGGCGGGCGTGGTGACGGGGGTGATTCTGGCGGCGTGGCTGGTCAGCGGAGCGTTCGGCTCGTACATCAGCCTACAAACGCGGCTGGTGCTGTACGTGTTCGGGCCGCTGGCGATTGTGGCGGCGCTGACCTTGCGCGGGCTGGAACGGCTGCCGCCCAAGCCCCTTCACCTCGGCTTCGTCATCCAGGCGCTGGTGGCGCTGGCCGTCGCGCTGACGGGGGTCGCGGCGCTGCGCTACGCGGGCGAGCGGCGCATCCTGCTCTACTTCTCCGGCGAAGAGGGGTATGAGCGGGCGTACCTGGAACACGCCCTGGGCTGGCACTACGCGACGATGCAGCGGGTCAACGCGCTGCCGTCCGGCGCGACGGTGCGCTTCTTGTGGGAGCCGCGCGCGCTCTACTGCGATGGCGAGCGCCTGCGCTGCATCCCCGATTCGCTGATGGACGGCTGGTACTACGCGCGGCGGACGGTGGGGCAGGGGAAGCCAGCGGAGGTCGCCACGCGGTGGCAGGCAGAGGGAGCGGATTACCTGCTGGTGTACGAGTTTGGCCGCGCATACGAACGCGAGCACGCGGCGCTCTACGACCCCGCCGACTGGCTCGCCTGGGAAGCGTTCTCCGGGAAGTTCCTCGACGAAGTGTGGCGCACCGGCACCCCCGGCGACGACGTGCAGTACATCCTCTATCGCTGGCGCGAGTCGTAGGAGTGTATGGCGATGCGCCCCTACGGGCAGGCGCTCGACTGCCAGCTTCCGAAGTCTCCGAAGACTTCGGAAGTCTAGTACGGCGAAGGCCCCTCCTCCTGGCCCCTCCCCGGCCAAGCCAGGGAGGGGGGAAAGCGCGCGCCCCGCGATCAAAGTCCCCCTCTCTAGCTCGGCTGGAGAGGGGGATTGAGGGGGTGAGGCCCG
>CAYNHD010000008.1:0-26363 GCA_964396775.1 uncultured Thermoflexus sp.
CGGGGAGGGGCCACAGGGTGGGGTCAATGCGCCGCACCTGGCGATGCGCGCTTTCCGCTGCGCCGAGCACGTGGAGTTCATAACACGCCTTAGGACGCGCGCGTGATGCTGATCTTGTAGGGGGCGGGGGTCGCCGTGAAGGGGGCCATCGCGCCCACCGCCAGGATCGCCGTCGCGCCGTCCGGCACCGTCACACTGACGCGCCCGGTGTTCAGGGCGTCCAGCGGCACCGTCTCGACGGTAGTTGGCTGGCCGGGTGTTCGCACGACAATTGTCAGCGCCCAACGCTGCACCACACGGTCGCGGATGCGCAGGAAGCCATCCGCCACCCAGCCGGACGCCGGGTCCTCTACATCGTCCAGTTCCCCTAGCTCGACAATGCCCAGATCGTCCAGGGCCACGCCGCGCAGCACGCGCCCGCCGTCGGTCACGTACTCGAAGCGGACGAGCACCTGCTGCCCGGCGAAGTCGCTCAGGTCTACGCGCTCCTCAAGCCACGCCCCGGACTGCCCGCTGTAGGCTGGCCCTGCCGCCTGGCGATGGCTGCCCGCCGAGGGGCCGCGCACGGCCTGCCAGGTACCCCCGCCGTCCTCGGAGACCAACACCTGGAACCAGTCGCCCTTCGTCTCGATGTCCCACCAGGCGCTGAAGGCCAGCGTTGCCGTGTGCAGACCGCCCAGGTCGAAGGCGGCGGTGAGGCTGACCGCGCTGTTGTTGAGATCGTTCGACCACCACATCCACTCGCCGGACGGCGGCTGCACACCCAGCACGGTCGTCCCGTCCGCCCCGTCGAAGCTGATCTGGTACGTCGCCGGGCCGTCCAGCAGCAGGTAATCAGCGCCGTACTGGTTGATCTGGTCGCGATAGAGCAGGCCATCCGGCGGCACGGCCAGCGGTTGCGGGGTGATGGCCTCCGGCAGATCGAGCGTGCGGTAGTAGTAGCGCCCGTCGCCCACATACGGATCGTCGAGCAGGTTGGCCAGCATCCAGTCGGCGAAGACCGCGTCCACGCCCGGCGCGCCGTCCAGCCTGGCCAGCGCCGCCTGGACCGAGGCCAGGCCATCGAGCTCGCTGGTCGCCACCGCATTGATGAACTCCAGCCCAAACTGCTCGTAGAGGTAGACCAGGAACAGGTAGGCCGCGCCGTAGTTGCGCGCCACGTCGCGGTCATCGAAGAGCCAGCCGCTCAAGTAGTGATCGGGCGCGGCCAGGAAGCGGCTGACGTTGGAGATGCCAATCGCCTGCGGATCGAAGCCGTTGAGGTGCTCAGCAAGCTGCGAGAGGCCCTCGTTGAGCCAGCGCCGCTCGTTGCTGTCCACGCGGAACTGCAGGAGGTGCTGATGCTCGTGGGCCAGCGTCGTCAGGAACTCGGTGGAGCCGAGCGGGGCCGTGTCCTGGCTGACGTAGATGATCGCGCGCTCATTGCTGGCGGGGCAGGTCACGCGCGGGCACAGGTCGGTGGGGTTGAACGCGCCGAGAATGCCCGGCCCGATGCTGCGCTGAATGACCACGTGCAGGCGCGCTTCGTTGGCGATAGCCTCATTCCCCGCGCCGCCGTAAATGCGCGTGTTGAGCGGCCAGATGCGCTCGTCGAAAAGCTGAGCCACGCGCTCCAGCGCGGTCTCGTCGGGGACCAGGCCGCGCTCGAACCAGAAGTAGGCGCGTTGGCCGCGGTAAGCCAGGGCGAACGCGCGCGGCTGGCGGTCGCGGCTGCCCAGGGGGATGAACGCTTCCAGGTCGCCCACCTGGTACTCGCGCGCCGCCGCGACGCCCTCTGTGTCTTCGCCGGTTCTATCGGCCAGCCAGTCCGTTGGCTCCGCCGCGCGCGGCGCGAGCGGCGCGGCGCTCCAGGTCAGCGCCTCTACGCGCCCGCCGTCCTGGGCGCTGGCCGCAGAAACAGGCCACGCGGCCAGCGCTGCCAGCGTCACCGCTGCGATCAGCGCCAGCCGCGCTCCTCTGTTCACCCTGCCAGCCAGCGTCGTTTGTCCCCACCCATTGAGCACGGTGTCGAAACTCGTTCCACGCCACGCGGCGCTACCATGAAGCGATCTACGTTGCCTTTATTTTACGTTAACTGTTGTCCAACGAGAAGGATCATAAAGAAACCTATATGAAAACGTAACAAATCACAAAGATGCCTACTATCTGGCAGGCGCGCCAAAGAGAGTGGCGCGCCCACGCACGCCACTGGCGTCCAGATGCTTACTCTCGCTGGAGGCTCATCCGGTGATGGGACTCAGCGTCACCGTGTAGCGCGCCGGCTCGCTGGTGAGGGGGGCCAGCCCGCTCACCACGAGCACCGCGCCGCCCGCCGCCCCGCCGGCTGTAAACTCCCATTCGCCGCCAGACCCGTCGCCGGGGCCGAGCAGGCGGCGGACGGGGTTCGCGCCAGCCGTCGCTGGCGGCTGGATCAGCAGCACGAGGAAGTCTTGAGGGAGCCGGTTATGGGTGCGCAGCCACCCTTCGCTGGCCCAGCCGCCCTCGTCGCCCTCGACATCATCGGCGTAGCCGATCTCCGGGATGCGGATGTCGTCAATGACTATGCCGGGCTGGGTCACCGCGTCATCGGTGATGTACTCGAAGCGCAGCAGAATCTTGCGCCCCGCGTAGGCCGACAGATCAACCACTTCTTCGACCCACCTGCCGCTCGCGCCGGTGTAGGCGGGGCCGTAGGCGTTGTGGTGCGGGTTGTCGGTGGTCGTGCGGCCCGTGCTGAGCGGCGTCCAGGTGGCGCCGTCGTCGGTGGAGATCATCACGTAGGCGAAGTCCCACAGGTTCTCGATCTGGTACCACGTCCAGAAACGCAGCGTCGCCGTGCTGACGCCGCTGAGATCGAAGGCCCGCGTCAGGCGGGAGTCGCTGTCGTCGGCGCGATTCGACCACCACATCGCCTGCCCGCTGTGGGCGTCGGTGGGCACGATGGACACGGACTCGCTGCCGCTGAAGGTCAGGCGGAGGCGCTGTGGCGCGCTGCCCCCCGGCACGTATAGATAGTGCGCGCCCCACTGCGGCGCGGCGGCCTCCCGTGCCAGGCCATCGGCGGGCAGCGTCTCGCTGACGGTCGCCGGCGGCAGCATGTCCATACCGGCCAGCGTGTAGGCGTAGCGCCCGTCGTACAGGGTAGGATTGGCGATCAGGTTGGCAGCCAGCCAGTCGGCGAAGAGGTCAGCAACCGTCACCGGCGCGCCGGTCGTGGGGTCGGTTGCGCCAATGGCGGCCAGCGTCTGGTCTATGCTGGCGAGGCCGTTGGCGGGGTTGCGGACGAGGGCCGTAGTCGCCTCCTCGCCATAACGCTGGTAGAAGTAGGCGGTGAAGAGGAAAGCGGCCCCATAGTGCAGCCCGCGCTGCCCGCTTTCTTCGGGCCAGGTGTTGAGCTGTATCCCTGGCGACTGTAGGAATGACCAGGTGGAGTCAGCCGGCCCGTAGCCGGTGATCAGCGTCGCCAACTCAGACAGACCCTCGTTCAGCCAGGTGTCCTCGTTGAGGTCTACGCGCCAATGAACCATGTGCTGGAACTCGTGAGCGAGCACACCCTCGTAATACCACGTGCCGATGGTCCCGCCCATCGTGTCCAGGTTGACGTAGAACATCTCGCGCTCGTTGGAATTGGCGACCGCCGCCGCTGGATAGGCGCTGTTGCTGCCGTAGTAGGCCGCCACCCAGTTGCCCAGGCCCGAAGCGTGCAAGACGACCAGGTGCGGATCGCCGTCAATGCCGGGTGTCCACTCCGTGCCGAAGACCTGGTGAACGCGGGGCCGGATGACCTGCTCGAAGGCGTCGGCGGAGCGTTGGACGGCGGCCAGGTCAACCGACTGGCCCACCTCGACGAACATGTAGATATGCGGCGTCTTATAGACTAGCTCGGCGTCAACCCGGAAGGCGTAATCTTCGTCGAGGTTGTCGGCCCAGAACGTCACAACCGCGCCCAGGTCAAGCTCCGGCGGAGGCGTGGTGGGCGGCTGGGGCACCTCGGCCAGGCCAAGCAGCCGCTGCGCCAGGTCAATGCGGTCGCGCGGGGGGACAGTGATCCCGGCCAGTTGGTCGAGCGTGTCGCTGCCGAGAGTCTGGGCGATGGGCGTGGGTACCTGGCCCAGCGGCCCTTGCGGCCAGGGCATGGCCGCCGTCGGCATCCCCGGCGCGCAAAGGGCGATCAGCGCCCCGGCGAGGAGCGCCGCCAGCGCGTGGCGAAAAAGGCGGAAGGGACGTTGGTGAGTCAAGAGTCTGGCGATGCCCTCGCAGGTACTCTATGTCTCTGGGTGATGGCGCGTGCACTATCATTTTTTAACGGTTCTGCGCGCAGATGACCACGTACTTTTTTCCCAGCGTGCGGAGGATGTGCACAATCCGTCAGGCAGCAGGGGCGTTGCTCTGCTACGTCCCGGTCTGCCTCACCCCCGCCCGGCGCTGGCAGCTACACCAACTCCAGCAGGCAGTCGGCCAGGCTGCCCGCGACTGGCAGTAGACGCAAGGAGGCTACCGCGTCGAGAAAGGTGGGGACACGGAACTGCTCGACGACGGCGCGGCGGCGCAGGGCGCTCACGGCCTCGTCCTGCAAGGGCAAAGTTCGCAGCGACTGATAGGCCCGGTCGAGCTTGATCACGTCCACCAGGTCGCCGCTCAGCGCTCCCACCGCATCCTTGAGGGCGTGTATCTGGACGGTGAGCAGCTTGGCCTCGCCTGGATCGAGGGTTGTGGCCTAGGCCAGGTAGTCACCCAACGTGCGCCGGGCTTTGTTCAGCGCGCCGTTCGTCCCCTTGAGGGCGGCGGTCAGGGCGCTGGTGGCCCTGTGTCGTGGAGAGGGGGCCAGGGGGTGAGGCTGTCAAGCCCCCTCTGTTTTTCTCCGCGCCCTCTGCGCCTCTGGGGTGATCCTTTGCCCTGAACCCGAACACGCCCTGGGTCAAGGTGCTTCTCGCCTGAGCGTCAGGGTGTGCTATCATTGGCGCAGAGTCAACGGTTTGGCGAATGCGGGACAGGAAAAGGCTGCCATGAACACATCAGTGCGCCGCTCGGCCTGGCATTGGAAGCCCTTGACCGCGCTGCTGGCGTTGCTGATCGGGATCGCGCTCGCGCTGAGCGCCTGCGGTGGTGACGATGCCCCTGCACCCGCCGGGCCGCCGCAGCCCGTCACGCCCGCCGCAGGCGACCCCACCTCATCGCCTCGCGAACGGCTGCGCCTGCCGGTCGGTGATTCGCTCGCCCTGGCCTGGTCGCCGGACGGGAGCGTGCTGGCAGTGGGTGACGGGCCGCGCATCTGGCTCTACGACGCAGGCTTCCAGTCGCTGCGCGCGCTCGAAGGCCACACGGCGGCAGTGCGCGATCTGGCCTGGTCGCCGGACGGGACGCGCCTGGCCAGCGCCGCTCTGGATAACACCGTCCGCGTGTGGAACCCGGACACCGGCACAACGCTGGCGACGCTCGCCGGCCACACGGACTGGGTTTTCGCCCTGGCCTGGTCGCCGGACGGGACGCAATTGGTGAGCGGCGGCGCGGATAACCACGTGTACCTGTGGGATGCCGGCGGGGGCGAGCCGCTGACCGCATTGGGCGAGGCGCACGTGCTGGCTATTTCGTTCAGACTGCTGGATAGAGAGGTGATCCAGACCGTCAACACGCTCGAAGCGGCGCTCAAGACGCTGGCCGCGCTCGAAGCGGAGCCGCTCGCTGATCTGGTGGCCCGCCTGCGCGCGACGGACTATCACCTGTTTGTCACCTTCGACGACCCGGCCTTCGTGCAGACGCTGCTCGCCATTGACGCCAGCGCCTACCGGCTGGCGCTGCGCACGGGGGACGCGGCTCTGGACGAAGACCTGGCCGCCCTGCCCAACAGCGAAGTGGCGTTGCTGCTGGCCATGCCCGACGATCCGGAGGTTAGCGCCGCGCTCGACGCGCTGGAGGCGGCGGAAGTGGCCATCGCTGCCATTGACTCGCGCGACGACGCCGACCTGATCCGCACCGTGCGCAGCCTGCAAAACCAGGAACTGGTCATTGTCATCACTGCTGCCAGCGGCGAGACCACGACCGCCACCGCTGGGGAAGATTTCATCGCCACACTCGCCGACCTGGAAGGCGAGGATTTCACCGTGTCGTTCGGTCTGGAGAACGGTGAGGCCATCGCCGCCAAGCTCCAGGACCCGGACTTCGTGGCGGCGCTGCGCCGGTACGACGAAGCCGTGAACGCCATTGGCGCGTTCAACGCGCGTGAGGACGCCAATCTGCTGCGCCTGTTCGGGCGGCTGCGCGATCACGACGCCGTGCTAGCCGTCACTACCGGCAACGCTGACCTGGACGCGACTCTGGCCGCGCTTGACGAGGCTGCGCGCGTCCGGCTGGCGCTGGCCCTGTTCGATGAGACGCTGCTGCCCGTTCTGCGCCAGCTTGGTGCGCACCATTTCGACGTAGCCGCCGTGGACGGGCTGACCACGCGCGACCTGAGCGCGGCGCTGGCCGAACTGCCGCACAGCCTGTCTTTCGAGGTGGACGATGACAAGGCGTTGGCCGCTGAGCTGGCTGCCCTGCCCGAAAAGGACGCGCTGCGCGCGGCGGCGTTGCTCGACGATGCGGTGTTCCTGGGCTATCTCGACGGGCAGGCGAGCGCCCAAGCGACGGTAGACGGCATCGCCGCGCGCGAGGATTCTCCGTTCATCCAGGCCGTCCGCGCGCTGCGCCTGGAGACGTTCCAGCGCGACGCGCAGGCCCACGTTCCGGTCGAGCGCCTCGACCGCCTGGGGTTCTACCTGCTCATAGTCCCGCAGGGGGAGACGGCGAACGCGATGAGCACGCAAGCCGACGCGGAGATCAGCGGCGCGCTGGAGACGTTGGGCGCGGCGGGCCTGGCCGCCGAGATCGCTGCCGGGCGCTATACCCTGTTCCCCCCCCTGGAACCGGCGCAGGTCGAGGCGATCCTGGCGCGTGCCTTCAGCGATTCGTTTGCGGTGCAGGTGCTGCGCGAGACGAATGGGCACACCGCCAGCGCAACGGCGGTCGCCTGGTCGCCGGACGGCGCGACCGTCGCCAGCGGCGGTGCGGATATGACCATCCGGCTGTGGAACCCCCAGAGCGGGCAACTGCTGGCCGTGCTGGACGATCACCAGGACAGTATCACCGACCTGGCCTGGTCGCCGGACGGGACGCGCCTGGCCTCGGCAAGCTGGGATCAGACGGTTCGCGTCTGGGACTTGTCCGCCGGGCCGGACAGGGCGCAGGCAATAGCTACGCTCAAGGGGCTTGACCGCCATGTGATCGCCCTGGCCTGGTCGCCGGACGGGGCGGCGCTGGTCACTGCCGGGCGCGACGGGTTCGTGCGCCTGTGGAATGCGGCGGACGGCGAGCAAATCGCCGTGCTGGGCGTGCACGGGGCCGACGTGCGTGCAGTGGCGTGGTCAGCAGACGGCGCGCGGATCGTCAGCAGCGGGCTGGATGGCACCGTGCGCGTGTGGGATGCAACGGAGGCACTGGCGGCGGTCGAGTAGGAAGACTTCCGAGGTCTTGAAGACGCCAGACTTCCGAAGTTTTGAAAACTTCGGAAGTCCAGGGGAGGGGCGTGTGCAGCCCGGCTTACCCGAAGCGGGCCAGCACGGACTCAGCGGCCTCGTCCGGCGCTTCCCCTTCCAGCACAGCGATGATCGCCTCTTGCAGGGAGAGCGCGGCGCTGCTGTTGCGCTGCGATTCGGGGATCAGCACGGCGGTCGTCAGCAAGTCCTGCGCGAAGTCGGTGTAACCCCGGTCGTCCCACAGGCGCAGGGCGCGCGTTTGCGTGGGCAGCACGCCGAACGCCTCGGTGAACAGGCTTTGCCCGCCGATGCGCATCATCCACGCCAGGGCGACATTGGCACGCTGGCGGTGTTCGGGGTTGTGAGTGGTCACCACCCACATCCAGCCGTCGAGCGCGGTGATCGGCGTCCCGTCCGGCGTGGGAATGGAGACCGGCAGGGCGCTGGGGACGCTGCTGCGCCGGCGCAAGAAGGTGACCGTGTCCACGCCAACCAGGTTGCTGTCGCCGGTGACAAACTGGTTCCAGTAATCGTCGTAGCGCGTGTAGCCGACCAGCGCCGGGGTGAAGATGCCCGCCACAGTCCCCTCGGCGTAGTACGTGAGCACTTCGAGCAGCGGCTCCCGATCCAGCGTGGCCGCACCGCTCTCGTCTACCAGCCGGCCCCCGGCAGCGCGATATTGCAGCAGCACCGTGCAACTCACCGGTGTCGTGCCCGCCGGGAACAGGTACGGCGTCCCGGCGTTGAGCACATCGGCGAAGGAGGCTGGCAGGGCGCTGAACGCCGCCGGGCGATAGGCGCTGTGGGTCACGTTGAGCGTATAGGGCACCCCGTAAAGCACGCCGTTGATCTCGCCCAGCGAGCGCACGCCGGGCAACAGGTTGTTCCCCGCCACGTCTTCCGGCACCCAGTCATCCAGCGGGACGATCAGCCCTTCGTTGGCGGCAGTGATCATGTCGGCGCGGCGCATCAAGGTCAGGTCGGGCAGCGCGCCGGGCGCAACCGGCGAGGCGGTGCGCAACGTGGGCAGGATACCCCCCAGGCCGGTTGTGCGCTTGCGGCGCACTTCAAGCTCAACGGTCGTGTACGTCTGGGCGAAGCTGTCGAACTGGTCTTCGAGCACCTCGCGGGCCGGGTCGCCCTCCGGCGGGTACAGCTCGTCCGGCCACCAGATACGCACCTTCTCGTTGGCTGGCGTGGGCGTGACCTGCGCGGGTGGGGCGACGGCGAGCAGTTCACGCTCGGCGCTGCGCGCCGAGACCAGCGTTGCCGCCGCAAGCTGCGCCCCGCTTGTGGGTGTGGACGAAGCAGGCAAGGCCGAGGAAGGCAGCCGCTCGGCCCCGCACGCAGCGATCAACGCGGCGAACAACAACGTGGTTGCCAGGATCAAGTGTCGCGCCATGCTCCCCTCCTCGAGCGGTTACCGCTGCCCAGGGATCGCGCCAGCCTATGCCAGGTCGCGCAGCACGCGCGCGACCATCTGATCCAGCGTGTCGAGGTTTTCAACAGTCAAATCCGGGTCGGGGATATAGACGCCGAAGCGTTCTTCGACGAACACGCCGAACAGCGCCAGCGAGAACGAATCCACCAGCCCGCCCGTGATCAGCGGCTCGTCGTCGCGCAGGTCGTAGGTGGGCAGGCGGATCATGTCGTTGAGCACGAATGTGCGGAGCGTTTCGCGGACTTCGCTGCGTTCCATGATGTCCCTCAAGCGAACGGTTGGCAGTGATCAGTTTTCGGTGATCAGTTTTCAGTCTTCGGTCTTCAGTTGTCGGCGCGTCGAATACCGGTGGCGATCCACCGATAACTGATTCAGTGATCGGTTTTCAGTCGTCAGTTTTCAGTTGTCGGCGCGTCGAATCCTGGCGGCAACCCACCGATAACTGATCACTGACCACTGACGACTGATCACTGACCACCGATAACTGATCACTGACCACCGACGACTGACCACTCCCCCTCTAAAACCCCTGATACACGAACGGCGCGCCGAGGTCGGCCTGCGAGAACAGGAACACCGCCAGCAGCGCCAACGCCAGCAACGTCGCCTGGGCCGGGCGCGACCAGCGCAGAAAGAGCAGCGGGTCGCCGCGCCGGACCTGCACCCAGTCTAACCACAAGGCCGGAAGCAGCGCAATAAATGCGCGGTACGACGGGCGGCTCAGGTCAGACCAGTCGAGCATTCCCAGCCAGTAGTCGCGCGCGGTTCCCACGTCCGGCGCGCGAAAGGGCACCCAGGCCAGCAGCACCAGGGCGAACACGACGCCCATCGCCAGCGCCTGCCGCCAGCGCGGTTGCAGGTGCGCTGGCCCTGCCGGTCGCCACAGGGCCAGCGCCCGCTCAGCGACCAGGTACAGGCCGTGCACGGCTCCCCACAGCAGCACCGTCCAGCCCGTGCCGTGCCACAGCCCGCTGACCAGCATGGTCAGCAGCGGCGGGGCGATCAGATTAGGGATGTTGTCGCGGCGCGGGTTGCGGCGCAGCAGGGCGCGGCTGGTGGGAAAGTAGATGTAATCGCGCAGCCAGTGAGAGAGCGTGATATGCCAGCGGTTCCAAAACTCGGTCAGGCTGCGCGCGAAATAGGGCGCGTTGAAGTTCTCCGCCAGCTCGATCCCAAACAGAGCGCTGACGCCGCGCGCCACGCCCGTATAGCCGGCGAAGTCGTTGTACAGGGCGAAGGCATAGATCAGCAGGTAGCCGGCCAGTTCCGGCGCGGCGAACTGACGTGGGGCATCCCACAGGCCAGACGGCAGCGCAGCGAACAGCGTGTCGGCGATGACGATCTTGCGCACCGCCCCTACGACGATCAGCGCCGTCGCCCGCCGCAGGGCGTCGTCGTCTACCACGCGCGGCGCGGTCAGCCGGGGCAGGAAGGTCCGCGCCCGCTCGATTGGCCCGGCCAGCAGCTTGGGGAAATAGGCCATATACACGGCGAAATCCACCAGGTCATCGGCGGGCGCGACCAGCCCCCGGTACACGTCGGCCTGGTAGCTGATCGCAGCGATGATGTAGAACGACATGCCAACCGGCAGCAGCACGTCCAGGCCGCCCGCGCCCGTCTGTACGCCGATGCGGTCGAGCGCGGCGCGGAGGTCTGGCACGAAGAAAGACTCGTACTTGAGCACAGCCAGCGCCGCCACGTTGACAGCGATCCCCGCCCACAGCGCGCCCCGGCGCGGCTGCCCCTCGCGCCGGACGCGCTGCGCCAGCCAGAAGTTGGCCAGCGTCAGCGCCCACAGCACCAGCAGGTACCACCACGACCACGTGGCGTAGAAGACATAGGACACGCCCAGCAGCAGCAAGTTCTGCACGCGGCGCGGCAGCGCGTAGTAGAAGGCCAGCGTGAGCAGCACCAGCCCGGCGAAGGTCAGCGAAGTGATGCTCATCGCGTCAATCCTGGGGCCAGGCTGCGGCGTGTGGCGCGCCCAGGGCGCGGGCCGTCTGTTCGCCCAGCCACGCGCTGAACAAGGCCGCGCCGCGCCCGTTGAGGTGAATCGAGTCCTTCCAGACGCCCTCCGGCGGCAGCGCCAGGGTCGCGCTGCGCACAAAGGGCACGCTCTGGGCACTGGCGCTGGCCTCAATAGCCGCGATCAGGGCGTCATAGTCCGCCGCCGGCAGGAAGTCCGTGTAGATGGCCGGGTGCAGCGGAATCTCGGCCAGGACGAGCGTCGTGGCCGGGTAGCGATCCGCCAGAGCTACCAGATCGCGCACCCCGGCCAGCGCGCCGGGCGCGGTGTGGAAATCCTTGAAGACTTTTCTGGCCCGCCACCAGGGATCATCCCCGTCCAGGTCGAAAACCTCCTCGCTGGGGGTGTGCCCGTCCAGCGCGATTAGCTCGGCCTCTGTGCGACGGCGCTGATCCAGCCTCCCCTGGAAGTCCGGGGCCATCCAGTCATGGATAGCCAGGTAGTAGCGGTAGCTGAGCAGGTGATCGATCAGCCAGCCGTTCACGTCCGGCTCGCCGCGCTGGTAGCGCATCCAGGCGATGTGGGCCGGGTCGGTCGGGCGACCGCTGTCCACGTTGGCGCTGAAGTCGCGCGGCGAAAGCCCGTACACGAGCAGGCGCGGCGCGTAGCGCCGGATGAGAAACTCAGTCATGATCGGCGCGTCGGATAGGGTGATCTCGGCCAGTGCGAAGTTGAAGCAGCGCAGGGTCTCGCCGCCAGCGGCCTGGTACGCCGCCTCGAAGAGCCGGGGATTCACGCCGCGCCAGACGACCGAGCTACCCAGGAACAGGCAGTCTATGCGCCCATCGCCGTCCAGGATGCCGTCCGCCAGATAGACCTTGATCTCGAAGTCGTTGCGCGTGCTGCCGACACTGGGCACGGGCAGGCGCTGCTGCACGCCCGGCTGGCGCACCACGATCTCGGCGGCGCCAACCAGGATCAGCGCAAACAGGGCAGCCAGCAGCACCGTCCGCCCGACCGGGCGGGTCAGGCGCAGGGTGCAGTTTCGGGGAAGTGGGGGGAGCTTCATACACCGGTGATCCTCAGCCAACGCGCCCGGTTATAGCGTGCGCGCCGCCGCCGCGCAAACCGGGGCGCGCGCAGGAGGGTATCACGATGGGGGCAGGATTCTTGAACGGCCTCGCTGCGCACGGACGCGGGGGGTGACTTTCAGAGACCGTTTGAAAAGGTCTGCAACCCCAGCCGAAGTCCTTTCTCCCTTCCCTCGCTTGCGGGGGAAGGGCCGGGGATGGGGGTAAAGATGCCTCTCAAACGACCTCTTTAGTGTGTCGCCTCCCAGGGAGATCGTGGAAACACTTCCAACACGAGAATAGAGGACCCCATTTTGAGCCGTAGCCGCTACGCCGCTGGTTTCTCGGAGGCAGAACTGCCCGGCAGTTTAGCACTTAGTACCAGCCGGCTTATCAGATCCCGGGGACATTGGAGGTGGGCGCGAAGACGACGGATTCCTCACTGACTCTGGGCATTCTTCAGTTCTATCGCGCAAAGGGAGGCTCGCTACTATCTGCCCCTTTCTTCAGCCATCCAAGTTCTGGAACATGGCCGATGATCATGGACTCTTTCCTTCGCCGGATAAGCCAGTCGAAGAAAGCGAACGCGCAGTGGAACTGATGAGCGCCTTTGTATCGCGCCTACGATCTAGAGTTCCAATGTATAGGTTCCCACTTTTCTGATCTGAATATCGTCCAGAATGTCACGGTCATGCAGCAGTAAGAAAGTAGCTGTCTCGGTGATGGGATACGGGGCCCAATGCCACGAACCTCGCGGCAACAGGATGCCGGCAGAGCCGTCCAGCAAGAAAGCACGAACTGCGTCTTCATCCGGAAATGCATCAGGATCCTCTGGGTCGCTGATAGGGGCAACGATGATCACACTGCTCCCCTCTAGGGGAATGAAGCCTTCCGGGGCCTGGCAGTGTCGTTCCAGTTGATTCAGAGGAAGATCGTTGCGTCGTACCTGTAAATAGGCGATTCTAGGATTGCCTCCCTCCATACCCATTAAGTCTGAGTATCCCAACCAGGCATCGAGGTCCTCGCGGGCTGCGGCTGGAGGTATATCTGGTCTGGCCAATACTCGCCCGAAGGGTTCGAAGGTTTTTGCATCCAACCGTTCAATCTTGAGTTTCAGCATGAGATGAATCTCCTTTATCCCTCTAGTACCTTGTACCGAATCTCTCGTGACTTGGGACCATCCATTTCCACCAGCAGCAGATTCTGATAGGTGCCCAAGTCCAGCTGACCATCTTCGATGGCGACAACCACTGATGTGCCAGCCAACGCACTGAAGATATGCGCCTCCGCATTCGGATTGTTCTTCTTGATGTGCCTGAAAGGGCGAAGGTCCGCAAAGATATTCTCCACTACCTTGATGATGTCCTCACGCAGTTCAGGATCATCCTCGCAGATGATCAGGGCAGCCGTAGTATGCGGAACGCTGAAGAAGATCAGCCCATCTCCTGTACCTTCCGCCGCCGCAGTGAGTTGTCGGGTGACATTAATGACTTCAGTCCTCCGCGTGCTTTCTACCACAATCGTCTTCATAGACGTGCTCTCCCTGTCCATCAAAGGACGTCGAATGGATTCTCTAGACGATTCTTGAGGGCGCCGAGGAACTGCGCTCCTTGTACTCCATCCAACGCGCGGTGGTCAACGGAGAGCGTCAACGTGCACATCGGTTGAACGACGATCTGTCCATTCAGCGGAACAACTCGATCTGCAACGCGGCCAACAGCCAGAATCATAGGATCAGGCATATCAATGATGGCGACAAAGGTGTCAATCCCGTACATGCCCAGATTGGACACCACCAGGCTCTTGGGACCCATGTCCGCCGGCTTCATACGCCCTTGCCGCGCCCGCTCTGTTACACTCCGCACAGCCTGCGACGTGCCTTTGAGAGTAAGCTGATCGGCCCCAGGAACGACTGGCACAACCAGTCCTCCTTCGGTGCTGACAGCGACCCCAATGCTGATATCCTTGTGCCTGACTAACCCAGCATCGCTGTAGCTGACGTTCACAGAAGGCATGTCAGCTAGCGTCTGGGCACAGATACGAACCAGAATATCGGTGTAGGTGGGAGCCTTTTCCCAATTGAGCTTGTTGGTGCAGTATGTGCGCAGGTGGTTGACCTGCGCCATGTTGACATCAGCCATCAGGTAGAAATGCGGCACCTGTTGTTTGCTTGCAAGCATATTCTGGGCAATGACTTGGCGCAGCCGCGTCAGCGGGATAAGAGCACTCGCTTCGGCAGCGGGGGTCTGTGACAGTGCCGACAATGACGCAGCCTGGTAGGCACGCTCAACATCCGCGCTTGTCACAAGCCCATCCACGCCAGTTCCTGCCAACCCACGCAACTCGACTTTCAGCTCGGCAGCCGTGCGCTTGGCTCTGGGCGATGCCCATACGCGAGCCGGGGGTGGCGCTATACTCCCGTCCGCCCTCTGTCTGGCCGACCGGCGAATATCATCGGCCATTACACGTCCCCCAGGCCCACTACCAGCGATAGTCGCTGTGTCGACATCTAGTTCGGCGGCTAGGCGCTGTGCCACAGGTGAGACGCGGCTTTCACGCTTGGGAGACTGTTCCAGGCTCACGGCGCGGGGCAATTCCGGTGATTCGCTGGTTGCAGTCGCCTCTACCTCGGTTTCGACCAATGCAACGACATCACGCGGCATTACGACACTGCCTGCGTCCGCGTGGATCTCGACAAGCCGGCCATCCACAAAGGACTCTACTTCCACGATTGCCTTGTCTGAGTCAACTTCGAAGAGCACATCGCCCTTCTTGATTGTGTCGCCGACCCGCTTATACCAGGCGACAATGTGTAACTCAGCAATCGCCTCGCCAATCTGAGGGACAATGATCTCAACGCGCATAAGAGAATTCCACCAACTCCAAAATAGCCTCGCGAATGCGGGTCTCGTCAGGCACGACGGCGTTCTCCAGCACTGGTGAAAAGGGGATGGGCACATCAGGGCTGGCAAGACGTCGTATCGGTGCATCAAGAAACCCGATGGCTTTGTCCGCGACCTTCGCAGCCACATAGGCTCCCCAGCCGCTACGTTCATTTGACTCTTCGACGAGGATCAGCCGGCCAGTCTTCTGTACGGATGTGATAACTGCATCAATATCAAAGGGCACAAGTGTGCGGGGATCGATCACTTCAACCCTGATGCCCTCTTTCTCGAGCGCAGCAGCAACATTCATCGTTCGGTGCAGCATCAGGGAATTGGCAACAACAGTGATGTGTTCGCCAGGATGTTTGATGTCCGCTTGTCCGAGGGGAATGAGAAAATCATCTTCCGGCACGTGTCCGGTGCTGATGCTGCTGTCAATCAGCTTGCGTCCTTTGCTTCCGTACAGATGCTTATGGACACAAAACATGACCAGGTTGTCATCGCGTATCGCGGACTTCAGCAGCCCCTTAGCGTCGTAGGGCGTCGCTGGCGTGACGATCTTGATGCCAGGCACACCGAAGAAGAAACCTTCCATAGTATTAGCATGTTGTGCCCCTCGTCCTGATGCTCCGGTTGGCATCTGCAAGACCAGCGGGATCTTGACCTGCCCGCCTGACATATATCGGAGTTTGGCACACTGCTGAACAATCTGATCGCAAGCAGTGAACACGAAGTCTCCGTACTGAAAGTCAACCACAGGGCGCATACCCTGTATGGCCGCGCCAATCGAAAGCCCAATGAATCCAGCCTCCGAAATCGGCGTGTTGATGACGCGATCGTCGCCGAATTCGCTGTGCAGGCCAAGAGTGAATAGGAACGAACCACCGATGCGGATGTCTTCACCGATGACGAAAACATTCTCATCCCGATACATTTCTTCACGGATAGCTTCGCGCAGAGCCTGGACAATTGTCAGCTCGCGAGAGGTATTGGTGTCGGTGGTGGCCATGTGTGGTTCAAGCATACACATCCTCCAGGGCAGCTTCTACGGACGGCTCTCTACTTGAGAACGCGAATTCAACCGCTTCCTCAAGAATTCCCACTACATGATGCTCAATGGCAGTAACTCGCGCCTCGTCGAAACGACTATCCGCCAGGAGCCGTGCACGAAAAGCAGGAACGGGGTCAGTCTTGAACCAGGCTTCCACTTCCTCAACAGGACGGTAGGTGGCTGGATCATCACGCTTGTGTCCACCCCGGCGATAGGTCAGGCTTTCAACCAACATCGGGCCTCCACCATTGCGGGCACGTTCAGCGGCTTTCCTGACTTCTTCATAGACAATGATTGGATCGTTGCCATAGATTGTTACCCCCGGCATTCCATAGGCCGGCGCCCTCTGGGCAACATATTCGACGGCCATCACGTCGCTGATGTGTGTCGAGACTCCATACAGATTGTTTTCGCACAGGAAGATAACAGGTAGTTTCCAGATCGCAGCGAGGTTCAGGGCTTCATGCCAGTCACCCTTGTTGGCTGTCCCTTCTCCAAAGAAGTTCAGCACAATCTGGCCTGTCTTGCGGCGCTTGGAGGCGAACGCCAAACCTGTCGCAATCGGTGACGAAGCACCGACAATTGAGATGGCAGGCAATGCACCGACAGACATATCTCCCACGTGCAAGGACCCACCTTTGCCCTTGCAGCAGCCGGTCTCCTTGCCAAAAAGCTCAGCCATTAGGGACTTGGCGGAAATCCCTTTGGCCAATGCCTGACCATGCCCGCGATGAGTCAAAGTGATCATGTCATCTGGCTGCAAAGCCAGACACGCGCCTACTGTGGTCGCTTCCTGCCCCAGAGAAAGGTGGATGGTTCCGGGCATGATTCCTTTTAGGAACAACTCGTTGACTCTTTGTTCAAAGAGGCGGATCAGAAACATACGATGGTATATATCGCTGAGCAGGTCCACATCATATGTTGAGAGATCCTGGGGTTCAGGGACGCTCGGTTTTCGTATGTCCATTAGGCACTCCGTGTGCTCTCATTGTCTATTCATCTGCGCGAGACGGTGACTGTGGGCTCGCAGAGCGTCGGTCACAGCACGATAGATTTCGAAGTACTCGGTGTAAAGCTCATGAGCGGCTGAATCAGGCTCCAGCTTTGCCTGAATTCGCACACAGGTTGTCACCGCTTCATGCCAATCAGCAAATATCCCCGTGGCAACGCCCGCCAGCATCGCGGCCCCAAAGGCTGTATCTTCAACCGCAGGTCTGGCAAAAGGCTGCCCTAACACGTCACAGAGGATCTGGCACCACAAATGGCTTCTCGCACCACCACCAATGAGACAATAGGTGGCAATGGGTTGCCCTAGACTCTCAACGACATTCAGGCAATCGCGAATGGAGTAGGCGACACCCTCCAGAATGGCACGGGTGAAGTGATGGGTGCCATGCTGCTGACTGATCCCAATGAAATCCCCTCGCAGCCTCGGATCCCAGTACGGGGAACGTTCACCCATCAAGTATGGGTGAAAGATCAATCCCTGGGCACCAGCGGGGACGTCCTCTGCCAGCCGATTGATCAGTTCATAGATGCTGATGCCTTGCTGTTTGGCTTGTTGCACTTCAAAGCGACAGAAGGTGTCGCGGAACCAGCGCATCGTGACCGCGCCTGAATTCGTGGCCGTGATTGTGAACCAGCGATCCGGCACGACATGGCGATAGGTCATTGCCTGGAAGGAGGGATAGGGCCTGTCGGTGACCAGATTGACATTGGCAGCTGTCCCCAGTTTGACGATGCATTGACCGGGCTGGATAGCACCAATGCCCAGCGCCTCGACAACCGAATCGCCACTACCAACGGCTACAGGGATACCCCCTGCTAGTCCGCAGACTGCCGCTACTTCAGGAAGCAGCCCCCCACTAATAGAGCTAGCCGGAGCAATCGGCGGCAACCAGTCAATGTCAAGTCCTATCAGATCGCACAGTTCGTGTGACCAGCGATCACCGGGAATGTCGTACAACTGCGTGCCAATGGCATCATAAATGTCTGTCTGATATGTGCCCGTGAAGCGATAGCGCACGTAGTCTTTGGTAACCAGGAAGCGGCGAGCCTTTGTCCAGGTGTCCGGCTCATTCTCTTGCAACCACATAAGCTGTGTCAGCGTCCAAGACGGATTAGCGGGCGTGTAAGTGCTGCTGAAGATGACATCGCCGTATCGGGCTTTCAGCCGCTCGGATTGGGGGGTGCTGCGCAAGTCTGACCAGTGAATGATCGGGCGCAGGACATTCCCGTAGTCGTCCATGATGGCCACGTTGTGGGCTGGCCCATCAATGGAAATGCCTGCAACTTTCAGGGGATCAATGCCACTTGCTTCCACACACGCCTTAACGGACTGGCAGGCAACCCGATACCAGTCCTCCGCGTCTTGTTCGGCCCAACCAGGCTGGGGATAATGGGTCGTATAGGGGAGTGTGTGCGCTGCAGCGACTTCGCCGTCTGCTCTGACAACCATCGCCTTGCAGTTGCTGCTGCCCACATCCACACCGATCAGGTATTCCATGACGGCCTCTTGTCTGTCGCCCCATCAGTCAATATGAAAGCTTCAGAGAGGCTGCCTGGTCAGCAGTGTTTCTCATCACAAACCGGAACATGTGCCCAGGATAGACCGCACGTGTACACCGGATTGGCTGCCCGCCGTCGGTAAAGGCAACGCCTTCAACCTGGAGCATCGGCGAGTTCCGCTCAACTCCCAGTAGCGACGCATGTTCAGCGCTGGCAGGCACCGCCTGGACCGTATCCACTGAATAGGCGACGGACATGCCCGATATCTCTTCGATGGCACGCAGCAACGACTCTTCGACGAGATCGAAATCGAGAATTCGCGCGAACCTCGGATACTCCAGATACGAAGTGTGGATTGCTGCGCATTCACCATCCACGAATCGCAGTCGCCTGATCATTACTACCTGGCTCTCCGAGGGTATGGTGAGTGAGCGAGTGACTTCGGGCGGGCCAGGGACTATCTCTTGGGCGAGAACTTGAGTGTCCACCTTGTGTCCCCGTGCGCGCAGGGTTTGGCTGAAGCTCAACATGGTTGACAACCCGTAAGACAGAACGTTCTCTGTCACGAAGGTTCCTTTGCCCAGCCGGCGGAAGAGAATCCCTTTCGATGTCAGGTTCTCTAGCGCCTTGCGAGCCGTCATACGACTCACACTGTATTGCTCAGCGATCTCCAGTTCCGAAGGAACTTGGGAGCCGGGCCTATACACACCTGAGCGTATCCCCTCCAGGAGAGCATTCTGTATCTGAACGTATAGAGGGAGCGCCGAGTCCTTGTCAACCATGTTGAGTCGCTATCTTCTAGTCAAGCGGCTTTATGTAGATGTTCGACCACTCGATTGGAAAACCTGAGTGCTGGAACAGAGAAAACGAGCACTCGGTGTACTTCGGATACTCGCTTGGGATCAAAGAGTCATTTTCCTCTACCAGCCAACCCCCAGGTTCAGTCTCGGTTGCCGGCCATATCTTGTAGCGAACGTAGTTGACGCCATCTTTGAACTCGACCTGATGACGCACATGATAGAGCACGTTGCATTTAGGGTAGAAACGTTTGGGTGGCAGGGTCTGAACGACCCACTCTTGGGATGTACCAACATGATCGCCATAAGCCAGAAAAGCGCGCGCTTCATTGCGCGGATTCAGGGCCATCATGCCAGCAGTGGACCACCCAGGCTTGATCCCGATCGGTGGGGTAGGTCCCGCATGCCCCGTAAAGAAATCGCTGGGGCCTAGCCACTTGACTTTGGTGAAATCAGTAAAGCGGACGTCGTAGGTCGCTTCCTGGCTTCCATGCGGCGATCCCAAGACCAAGAGCGAATCGACGTACACCGGTGCCCTGGAACGAATCAAGTTCATGTCCCGATCAAGATCGAATGCGCCATCTACAACCTGGCCCACTTCCTGGATATGGTTGAAGCGTGCCAGATCGCGAAGGTCCAGTGGTAGAGGGATTGGAACAGGATTCCAGGTGAAGCAGATGCTGACGCTTTCACTCTTACCATCACCGTCTACCACACGTATCAGCAACGTGTTCTCGCCTTCACGCAAATCCGGGGAGGCAACTGGCACCTCGACATTGAAATCGCCCAGGTCTTTCAGACGGTTCACCGCAGGGGAATCTTTATACTCATAGGTCCAGTCAATCCCCGGATCCGGCACGCTTTCGACATAGAAGTACACCTCTTCTCCGCCATTGAGCGACCAGACTGATTCCTTGACAGGAATCTTCAGGTTCTCAACCCGTCCCATGAAATTCAGGTCATAGGTGCGGTAGCGGAACTGCTGCCGTGTGCCATAGTTGAGCCGAAAGGTCATGCGATTACCTTCCTTACCTAACCGTAGTGCAGCGGAAAGCCAGACGTATCTACGTCAAATACCTCGATCTGGCCGAGCTGGTGTTCGCTGACATAGAGCTTCTTCTCGCCGCCAGGACCAAAAGCAACATTCGTTGGATTGCTACCCTGGGTCTTGATACGCTTCACCACCGAACCGCCAGGTCCGAGCACAGTGACGTCCCCCTGCCCATAGACAGTGCAATACAGACTGCCATCCAGCCCGAACCCCATGCCGTCCGGTCCGCGGAAGCCACCACTCCATTCGGATGCCAACACGTTGCCAAAGGGTTCCCGTCTGCCGATAGGCTTGCCATCCTTGAAAGGATAACGATAGATCATCCCTGTGATCATCTCATTTACATAGAGATGTCCATCAGGTCCCAGAGCAATGCCGTTGGCGAACTTCAGGCCAGAATCAATAATCCTGGCTGTTCTGGCCTTAAGGTCAATCTGATAAACGCGGCCATCGAACTCGGCGGTCGCCCAGTCGGGGCGTAGCGCACCGCCAACGACCCACTCGCTCATCAACATCCCAGAGTCGGTCATATACAGGGTGCCGTCAGGAGCAAAGCACAGATCGTTAGGCAGCAGGAATTTCTTGCCTTCAGCTTCGTCCAGATACACTTCGGCACTACCATCCAACGTGACGCGCATCAGAGAAGGATGGGGATAGGTCTCAGCAACCCAGATATTCCCATGTCGGTCGGGCAGGCAGCCATTTGGGGTACCCGTCTTGGCAACGAGCCTCACTGTTTTCCCATCCGCGCTGATATGAGTCACACCGCCACGGTGCGGCGCCATCTCAACACAAACCCAGCTTCTGTCTGGCAGAAGGCGCGGCGTCTCCGGCGCGCCCAGGTTCTTGACAAAGATCATCTCCGAACTCCTCTCTCAAGATAGCTCTCTAACTCATCCTGGCGTGGGAACTTCTTGCGGCAGCAGGCCTTCGTGCTTCAACTCAGCCCACAAATCCGCGGGGATCTCGTAGCGGAACATCTCCATGTTATCTACCACGTGCTCGACAGTTCGGGGTCCGACAACGACGGTTGGAATTGCCGGATGATGGAGTGAGAATTGGATGGCGGCTGCTCTCAGCGGCGTGTTATGCCGATCACAGACCGCTTTGATCCTTGCCGCCTTCTGGATCATCTCTGGTTCGGCGGGGACATAGTTGTACGTCACGTTGTCTTTCCAGGAGGGAATCGCGCTGGCAACACTGCTAACACTCCGAATACTGCCTGGATCGGGGTGGGCGAGAATGCCGCTGTTGAAGACGCCACCATTGATGATCACAATTCCTCTTTCCACGCAGAGCGGGAGGAATTCGGCAAAGGCGCTCTGGTCGAGCAAGGTATAGCGCCCGGCGAGCAGGAAGCAATCGAAATCCGCCCGTTTAGCCAGGTATGCGAGCACCTGCCACTGGTTCGATCCCGCTCCAACTGCTCCAATAATCCCTTCGCTGCGCAGCTTATCGAGAGCTCTGAAAGCTCCCTCTAAGGCTTCATCGGGATAGAGGTCTGGATCGTGAACATGCAAAGCATCGAAGCGTTCGATCCCCATACGTTCCTGGCTTGCTTCGATAGAACGCATTACCCCATCATAGCTGAAATCGAAATAGGGTTTGACATCGGGAGTGCCCTTGTATAGCTGAACGCCATCCCAGAGCACCATCTTATCCTCACGATCGGGTGGCCCGTCCTTGAGGAGCAAGCGACCCACTTTGGTCGTCAGGATATAATCCTCACGCTTCTTGCTTCGCAGGACTTCCCCAACCACTTTCTCCGACTTGCCATAGCCGTAGACCGGAGCCACGTCGAAATAGCGAATCCCGACCTCCCAGCATTTCTCGATCACGGCCATAGCCTCGTCGTGAGGAATGTCGTCATGGAGGCCGCCGAGCGGATTCGTCCCGATGCCCAGTTGGGGGACATAGACGTCAGTTCTTCCCAGTTTCACACGCTTTGTGGGGTCCATTCTCTGCTCCCTTCAGCACGCAGGTGAGGCGTTCCTGTCACACTTCACCTGTGTTAATGGCCTCTAGCAGGCGCTGCGTGGTTAGGTCTTCTCTCAGGAGTTGGCCGACAACCTTGCCACGATAGAAGACAATAACACGATCGCATAGATGTACGAATTCGGTTAGCTCTGTAGACGTGAAGAGGACGATGCGCCCTTCATCTGCCAGGCTCTGGACGACGCGATAGATCTCCTCTTTCGCTCCTACATCTACACCGCGCGTGGGATCATTAAGGAGCACAACCTGGGGGTTGGCTTCCAGCCATTTGGCGATGACCACCTTCTGCTGGTTGCCGCCAGATAGATTGCTCACCGGCATCGTGAGCGAGGACATCTGGATCTGCAGAGCTTCGGCGCGCGCCTGAGCATTCTGCCTCATCATATTCCGCCGTAGGAAGAAGCCCAGACGCCCCAACACAGCTGCGGTTACCTGTGAGATATTGGTCTCGACGTCCTGTTCGAGCATCAGCCCTTCTTGGCGTCGATCGCAGGGCACCATGGCAATGTTCATGTGCACGGCGTCCGGGATGTTACGCGGGCCTTTCCTGCCATTGGGCAAGATAACACTGCCATGTTTCGCAGATCGAATGCCAAAGATGACATCTAGCACCGTCCCTGCGCCAGAGCCTTCCAGGCCGGCCAGACCTACTACCTCTCCGGGTCTCGCCTGCAAAGACACATCGGCAACTTCTCCCTCCACAGTGACATTCTGCAGTTCGAGAGAGGCTCCCTCTCGGGGATGGTAGACACGCTCGTTGACGTAATCGGTAGAGGCGCGTCCGATCATCAATGATACCACTTGCGGTATCGTCACATCGCCAGGCCTGACGGTTTCCACGATTCTGGCATTTCGCATGATTGTGATGACGTCCGCAATTTCGAAGACCTCTTCCAGGCGATGTGAGACATAGATGATGGCAACACCGCGCTGACGAAGCCACCGAATTATCTTGAAGAGACGCTCGGTCTCCGCAGCGTTCAGGGCGGAATTTGGCTCGTCCAGAATCAGCACCCTCGAATCGGCCAGCAGCGCTTTGGCGATCTCCACGAGCTGCTGTTCACCCAGTTTGAGGCTACCAACGGGACGACTGAGATCGATGTGAAGCCCTAGGTCTTCAAGGATGGGTTCAGCGCGTTGGCGCATTGCATTCCGCTGAATGATCCCAAACCGCAGCGGTTCACGCTGCAGGAAGAGGTTCGCCAGCGTATCAAGTTCCGGGTAAAGGCTGAGTTCCTGGAATACGATGGCTATTCCCTGCGCATTGGCTTGCTTGACGCTCGCCAAGCGGGTCTCTTGCCCGTTGATGTAGATACGACCTTCGTCTGGTTGCTCGGCTCCCGCGATGATCTTCATCAGGGTGGACTTGCCAGCCCCGTTTTCACCCACGACGGCTTGAACCTGGTTGGGGTAGACTTCCAGGTCTACCCCAACCAACGCCTTCACTCCGCCATAGGATTTCTTGATCCCAGAGACTGAACAGAGAGCCTCCGGCGAAGTCCGCGTTCCGTTTGACATAGGGTTTCAGTCACCAAGCAGATCTGCGTAGGACTGGACACTGTTCTCAAGGTCGGAGAAGATCGCATCGATCTCGGCCTGGTAGTACGCCTGGGTTTCCGCTGTGCCGGAGGCCAACGACTCCTCGCGGGCCATCACCGCATCAACGTTCTCAGCAGTGACGACTTCGGGCCGCACGTCTATCCAGCCGCGGGGCACTTCCGTACCCGTTGCCAAGCTCTGGAGCATGGCTCGCATGGCAACATAACCCTGCATGAAGGGCTTCTGGCCAATTGCCACCAAGGCAACGCCATCCTTGATCCCCTGCAAACCATCCGGGTTGATGCCAATGGAGCCAATGAAGTACTCTGCTTCCGGGTCGGTTTCTTTGATGCGGACAAGGCTAGGAAGATCGTTTTCGCAGTAGCCAACGTAAGCTTCTGCGTCGGGGTAGTTGGCGATCACGTCTTGCCAGCGCGAATAGTTCTCGGTCTGATCGAACGCCACGTCCAGCGGGCCGATCAACTCAACATTCGGCGCAAGCTCTGCCATCTTTTCCTTGAAGCCAACGATGCGCTGCTCGATCAAATACAGGCCCGGCAGGCAGATGCCGATGACAACTTCACCTTGCGCGTCTGTCCCACCCATAGCTTCCGCCAATACTTCGGCCATGGCCCGCCCCTGATCCTTCTGCTTCGGGGCAGTATGGACAGAGACCAAAGACGCTGGGGACTGTACATCATAGGTGCTGACCACGACGCCGTCTTTCACAGCTTCGTCAATGGGGCGGATCCAGAATTCCTCAGGGAATGCCACTACAACCACAGCGTCCGCGCCAGCGATCACAGCATCCTGAAAAGCAGCCACGGTCGCCTGGGCATCGAAGTTCTGGGGGCCGCCGCTGATGAAGTCCTTCGCCCCACACTCTTCAGCAGCCGCTCGTGCACCATCAATGAGCTGCTGGGTGTAGGGGCCCATCCAGTGGACAATCGCAGCCGCGGTGAACTCCGAGCAGTCGAAATCTACGCCGCCTTCATCTTGCGCAATGACTGTTGAGCCGGTCAAAGCGAGAATCAGCACGGCACTCATCAGCAGAACAAGCTTCGATTTCATTGTCTAGAATCCTTCCCTCTACTATCACATCCGAGCGCAGATTGGAGATTCAACTTCGACTTTTCCCGATAGGCTTGCCCCCTTATCTCCTGACAAACGAGTGCGAGACGAGAAACATAGTCTAGCCGACGCGAGCCTGGCGACGACGAACGACAGAATCGAGGCCAACCGCGATGATAATCACTATACCTGTCACAAAGGTGCCGTAGTTCGCAGACACACCGAACTGCGTGATACCACTGCCAATAACAGCGATTACCGCTGCCCCTAGTAGTGCGCCGATAACGGTCCCACGACCGCCAGACAATGCAGTACCGCCTACGATAGCGGCAGCGATTGCCTGCAGCTCGTACCCTGTTCCAAGTTGGGGATCAGAGGTGGAGAAGAATGCCAGCGTCAACATAGCGGAAATGCCGCACAAGGCCCCCATCAGCATCAGGGTATAGAGCCGTATTCTCAAGATCGGAATACCACCCATTCGTGCTGCCTTCGAGTTTGAGCCGATAGCACGAACAATGAATCCATAGCGTGTTGAGCGATAGATAACGCTGAGAACAATCGCGAGAAATACAAAGGCCCAGATAACCAGTGGCACCCCAAGCGGATCACTGCCAAACGTCTTAAAGAATTGATGTTCACGAGGCACTCCATATACGAATCGTCCACCCGAAATAATCAGTGCCATACCTCGAAACATTGATAACGCACCCAAAGTCACGATGATGGCAGGCAGTCGAAAAAGGTTGGCAAGGATACCGTTGAGGGCACCTAATCCGATCCCGATCAGCACACCTGCCAGTGCTGCCAGCCAGGGGTTAACACCGTGCTCAGCCATGAGGATCGCGGCAGCATTTATGCAGACGGCATAGTTCGAGCCTATTGAGAGGTCAATTTCCCCCATCGAAAGCAGAAACACCGTGCCAAGGGCCATAATGCCGTACCAGGAAGCACGCTGTCCTACGTTAGAAAACGATTTAATCGAGATGAAATTGGGACGATAGACGCCAATAAACGCTACCATTAGGATCAGCACAAGTAGAATACCAAGCTCATTGCTGGAAAGGAGTCTCTTGCCAATGTTCCGAAAAATGCTTGTCCGTGAATGCCAGAGAGTATCTGAAGCCGATCGGGTTGGAGTTGAATCACTTTGTTCCATATGAATACCCTGGAATTACCTCTGCTGTGGGGGCGATGTTTCCCTGTTTCTGTACGCGACGCTGTTTTGCAGTTGACGCTAGACTTCGTTGAAGACAAGCCTGAAGGAGTGAATAGAATCAATGCCATGATTATTGAGTTGTATATACATGAATATACACCTGATCCTTTTCGCCTGTCAAGCTAGTGCAGTGTTCCACAAACACATGTACCTTGTTGAGTCAGCAACGTCTCAGTCCGGTCTGCGTGCGTGCTAGCGAGAGCGGCTGGTCGCGTACCTGTTCTCAGACTGTACTACTAGGCTTCTTGGCGAACAGTTTCCAGGTAGGCATTGACGGTCTCGA
>CAYNHD010000009.1:0-25761 GCA_964396775.1 uncultured Thermoflexus sp.
GAGAGGGGGCGGTGAGGCGCGTCAGCGCCGAGCAGGGGTGAGGTAAAGCAACGCGCACATGCGATTGTACCCCTCCACGCCTGGGCAGATCGCCCGTTATGGCGTACAAGGGCCGCTCTGTAGCGCGAGTCTGCCAGAGCCTTGAGCGGCCACCGCCGTGAAGCCAGCCATCCTATGACCCCTGAACTGCCATTCGCCCTCACCCTGGGGGCGTTCACCTTCCTGCTCACTGCCATCTGGGGCGATCCCTTCGTCGAAGTGCTGCGCCGCCTGCACGTCGGCAAGCAGATTCGCCAGACGGGTCCGCAGACGCATTTCGCCAAGATGGGCACGCCGACGATGGGCGGCATCCTGATCCTGGTGCCGGTCGTGCTGATCACCCTGGGGCTGAACCTGGCTCGCCTGGTGCGCGAGACGCTGACCGGCTCCAGTATCCTGTTGCCGCTGTTCGTGCTGCTGGCTTACGGCCTGCTGGGGGCGATAGATGACCTGGAGGGGATTCGCGGGCTGCGCGAGCGCGGCGAAGGCATCCGCGCCCGCACCAAGTTCGCCGTGCAGGTGCTGCTGGCGGTGTTCGTGGCGGCGGCGATGGCCTTTGTGGGCGGCGGCTTTCAGAACGCCAACGGCGTCTACGTCCCCCTCTACCCCGACTTCGTAGAACTTCCCCCGCTGCTGTGGATTCCCATCGCCGTGTTCTTCATCGTGGGCATGAGCAACGCGGTCAACATCGTGGACGGGCTGGACGGGCTGGCCGGGCTGATCACGGCCAGCGCCTTCGCCGCCTACGGGGCCATCGCCCACCTGCAGGGGCAGACCTTCCTGGTGCAGTTCTCCTTCATCATCGTCGGCGCGTGCTTCGGCTTTCTGTGGTACAACGCGCTGCCGGCGCAGATGTTCATGGGCGATGTGGGGTCGCTGGCGCTGGGCGCGGCGCTGGGCACGGTCGCGCTGATGACCGGCCAATGGCTGCTGCTGCCGATCATCGCCATCATCCCCGTCGCCGCCACGCTCAGCGTCATGCTGCAAGTGGCCTACTTCCGGCTGACGCATGGGCAGCGTCTCTTCCGTATGACGCCCCTTCACCACCACTTCGAGCTAGGCGGCTGGAGCGAGACGCAGGTCGTGCAGCGTTTCTGGCTGGTGAGCATTCTGGCGGCGATGCTGGGCGTGGCGCTGGCGCTGCTGCGTTAGGGGCGCAGGCGGTGCGTGCAGGGGTTGTCAGCCGTTCGTTTGACGCGGGGCATTGACCTCACCCCCAGCCTCGCTGCGCTCGGCCTGCCCCCTCTCCATGCATGGAAGGGGGCGGCGAGGTGCGTCAGCGCCGAGCGGGGGTGAGGTAAAGCAGAGCGCAGCGGAGCAGCGCCCCTACCTGACAGGTTTTGCACGCACCTGCGGCGGGCGTATGACCTGATCAGCTTCATTTCCGCGCCCGGAACCATTCCCCCGCGCCAGACGTTATTGATCGCAGAGGCGCGTTGGCGCTGAGCGGGGCGAGGGTGCGTAGGGGGCGTATCGCCATACGCTCCTACGGATGCGCAAGGGTGAAGCCAGGGGGTGACCGGCGTGGATCGCACTTTGATCGGGCAGGACATCAACGGCTACGTGCTCGTGCGCCCGATTGGGACGGGGGGTATGGGGCGCGTCTACACGGCCTACCACGTCCAGTCGCGCCGCCCGGTCGCGCTGAAGATCATGCTGCCGGAGTTCGCCGAAGAAGAGAGCTTTCGCACGCGCTTCTGGCGCGAGGCCGAGCTGATGATCACCCTGCGCCACCCGCACATCGTGCCGGTGATCACCTACGGGGAGTGGCGCGGCTACCTGTACATCGTCATGCAGCTCATCAAAGGGCCGACGCTGGAAAGCATCCTGCGCCACCACCGCTTTTCGCCGCTCACCGCCTGGCAGATCGTGCGCCCAATCACCGATGCGCTGGAATACGGGCACGCCCATAACGTGCTGCACCGCGACCTGAAGACCGGCAACATCCTCATCGAGCGGCAGGGCGACGGCAACCACGTCTACCTGACCGACTTCGGCCTGGGCAAGCGCCCCCACCTTGACACCCGCCTGACCGCCTTTGGCGTGTCGGTCGGCACGCCCGAATACATGGCTCCGGAGGTGGCGCTGGGGCTGCCCGCCGATCACCGCGCCGACCTGTATTCCTTCGGCGTGATCCTCTACGAATTGCTGCTCGGCGTTCTACCTTTCCAGGGGGCGAACGAGCAGATGACCGCACTGGCCCACGTGGACGAGCCGGTGCCGCTGCCGCGCCAGCGTCATCCCCTCTTCCCGGAGCGGCTGCAGGCGCTGCTGCTGTATGCGCTGGCGAAAGACCCGGATGCGCGCTTCCAGTCCGCGTGGGACATGCAGCGCGCCTACTACGCGGTGGTGCAGGCGCTCGATGCCAACGTCCGCCGGGCGTGCTATTGGGTGGTGTGAGCGCTCATTTCTTCCTGGGCGGGCGCGGGAAGAAGGCGCTCGTGCGCGCCATGTAGGTGGCGTATTTGGGCTTCTCGCGCATGTGCCGCTCCAGCATGGCTACGCCGGAGACGAACACGAGCAAGAAGGTCATCAGTGCCGGGGCGAAGACGGTCAGCGCGCCCCAGCCGGTGCTTGCCGCGATCAGGTAGTGGCCCCACCACACCGCCGCGTCGCCGAAGTAGTTCGGGTGGCGCGTCCAGGCCCATAGGCCGCGATCGAGCACGCGGCCCTTGTTGGCGGGCTTGCTCTTGAACCGGGCAAGCTGCCAGTCGCCCACTGCCTCGAAGAAGAAGCCCACGCCCCACAGCAGCACGCCGAGCACGTCCAGGGCGGTGAAGTGATCCGGGTCGCCGTAGAACTGCGCGGCCAGCAGCGGCGCGGAGATGATGACCATCAGCACGCCTTGCAGCATGAAGACCTGGAAGTAGCTGATCCACCAGTAACGCTGCAGGCCGTACCTCTGGCGGAATTGCTGGTAGCGGTAGTCTTCGCCCTTGCCCATGTTGCGCCAGACCAGGTGCAGCGCCAGGCGCAGCCCCCACACCGCAGCCAGCACTGTGATCAGCGTCTTGCGCCCGTCGAAGCCGTCCTCGGCCAGCAGGTAGTAGGTCACGGCCAGCACAGCAAACCCCGCGCCCCAGAACGGGTCTACGATGCTCGCGTTCTTCAGGCGCACGCTGACGATCCAGATCAGGGTCATATAGACCCAGGCGACGAGCGCACCTATCCCCCAGATTTCAAAGAATGACATGGTAATGTCCCCCTGTGGTCAAAGGCTAAAACACTACTCACTCATTATAGTAGAGTCTGGGCGTGAGAAGCGGCTGAGCGTTCGCTGAGGCGCGGGCGAGGGACACCGCCAGCGCGAGCGGCGCATCAGCCCTCGCGCCAGACCGTCTGGCGTCCGTCGCGCCACCAGATCGCCACCTCGCCGCAGGTCACTGGCTGGAAGCCGAGCTGGTCGGCGAGGCGGCGGGCCGGGTTGCGCGTGGTCACGGCGAGGGTCACTGCGGCCAGACCCGCCGCCCGGCAGGCGGCCATACTGCGCGCCAGCAGCAGCCGGCCCAGGCCGCGCCGCCGGTGCTGGGGGTGAACCGCCAGGTCGAGCACAGCGGCCTCGCCGGGCGTGGCGGTCACGGCCACGTAGCCTGCCACCCGGTTGCCCCGGTCGAGCGCCACCAGGCTGGCTTCGGCGTGCCAACGCCTGTCGCTGGCGGCGTGGCCAGCGCGGGCGCTGTGCAGCCGCTCGGCGACGGCTGCCCCGGCTGATTCCGGCACCGCGACCGCTTCGATCCCATCCTGATGAGCGTTCGATGCCAGCACATCAATCTGCGGCAGCAGGTCGTCGTCCCAGCGATCCAGCCGGTAGCCAGGGGGAATGGGCAGGATCGGCACCGGCACCTGGCCGAGCGGGCGGATCAGGCGGCAGCGTTCAAAGAAGGCTGCCTCGTGGCGCACCCAGGCCGCGCGCACCCCCGGCGAACCATCGCGCATCCGCGCCTCGATCACCTGGACATCGTGGGTACGTATCACCTCGGAGAAGACGTAATCCACCAGTGCCTCGCCCAGCGCCGGCGGGACGATGGGCAGCACGTACTGCACGATCACCTGGGCGTGATCGTCACCGTGCCAGCGCCAGGCGGCGAACCCGCGCGGCTTCTCGGCGTCGTCGTAGAGGCACACGGCCTGCAAGCGCCCGCGCTCCAACGCCCGCTGAATCTGGGCCAGGCTCTCTTCGGGGTCGCGGGCGTGTTCCGCCGCCCGCATTCGCAGCAAGGACTCGGCGTCTGAGCTGAGCAAGCGCAACGGGTGAAGACGCACCGCCGCTCTGTCCTTTCTGGCAGCGCCAGGCGGCATGGGCGGCCAGGCGCTCCAATATCGGTTGTTGCTTATTGGTTGATGGTTATTGGTACAGGACTCACCTGCGACTAGAGGGTGCTATGAACTCCGCACGCTCGGCGTAGCGTGCAGGGCACGGCGCATAGGTAGCGCCCTGACCCTACCCTGTAGCCCCTCCCCGCTGGTGATATTGTTGGCGAAATGCCTCCGTAGGAGCGTATTGCAATACGCCCTACGAAACCAGCGCGTGCTTAATTCGCCAACAGTATCGCTGGTGGGGAGGCTCCCCTTTCCCTGCTTGCGGGGAAAGGGGCCGGGGGATAGGGGTTGAAAAGTGCATAACATGCTCTAGGCCGCCTTCACCAACAACCAACAACCAGAAACCAACAACCAGCAACCAAAAACCAATGACAGGCTGTGCACGCCCTGCCTGGTTTCTCCATTAGTATACGGCATTGCTGATTCTGGCGGGATGGCCCAATGGTCAGAGGGAGGCGCGGGCTATCAGGACTCGGTGAGTTGAATGCTCTGCAACACGCTGAGCACGTGCTGGAACGTGTCGAGCTGCTTCGGCGTGATCAGGTTCTTGAACAGGTGATCGATCTGTGCCGCCGCCTGCTCAACCTGGGGGCGCTGGGCGCGACCTTGCTCGGTGAGGAAAATGCGCACGCTGCGCCGGTCGGCCGGGTCTACTTCGCGGCGCAGCAGGCCGCGCTGTTCCATGCGGTCGAGCAGGGCGGTCATGGAGGATGGGTGGCGGCAGACCAGGGCGGCCAGGCGCGAGGCGCTGAGGCCATCTTCCTCGTAGAGCGCGCGCAGGGCGTACCACTCCAGCACGTTGAGGCCGGTCGGCGCGATCAGGCGCTCGTAGACCTGCTCAAGGTGACGATAGGTCTGCTCGAGGTTGGTGGCGATGCAGCCCTCGAAGCGCAGGGGGTGCGGGTTGTCGTCCATAGGGGCGGATTGTACAGCAGGAGATGCTTGGGTGGCAAACGGTTTGGAGGGGGCCGATGTGCACAGATAGGCGTAGGGGAGGGTTTAGAAACCCTCCCCTACGACATGCGCCACCTTCTCGTCCAGCGTGCGTAGGCCGCACCGCGCGAGGGCCGCGTCAGTTGTTGCGAAAGTCGTCGCGCGCGCCCATGATGTACTGCACGATCTCCTCGGTGCTGGTCTCGGCCACGCGCTTGTCGGCCACCTTGCGCCCGCGATGCAGCACCACAATGCGGTCGCTGACGGCGAAGATGTCGCGGATGGTGTGGCTGATGACGATGACCGGCACGCCCTGGTCGCGCAGGCGGCGGATGAGGGCGAGCACTTCGCCCTGCTGGGCCACGCCGAGGTTGTTAGTCGGCTCGTCCATGATCATCAGTCGCGCGTTCCAGTAGAGGGCGCGGGCGATGGCTACCGCCTGGCGCTGCCCGCCCGACAGCTTGTCAATCTTCTGCATCAGCGATGGGATGTGCACATCCAGGTCGTCCAGCAGCTTTTCCGACTGGTTCTGCATGAACTTGTTGTCGAGCACGCGCACGACGCCGCCCAGGTATTTGCGCTTGTGCTCGCGCCCCAGGAAGATGTTGGCCCCCACGTCCAGGTTGCCGGCCAGGGCCAGGTCCTGGTAGATGGTCTCGATGCCTAGCTCGCGCGCATCGGACGGCTTGGAGATGTGCACGCGCTTGCCCTCGAAGAAGATTTCGCCATCGTTCGGCTGATACACGCCGGACACCATCTTGATCAGGGTGGACTTGCCCGCGCCGTTGTCGCCCACCAAGCCGACGACTTCGCCTGGGTGCACATCCATGCTCACCTGGTTCACCGCCGTCAGGCCGCCGAAGCGTTTGGTCAGATTCTTGACGCTCAACATGGGTTCCATGACGCGCTACTCCGCTTCTGCTCGACCGATGATCAAGTCGCGGGCCTGGTCCATCAACACGGCCAGAATAATGATGATGCCGACGATGACGTACTGCCAGAACGGTTCGACGGCCATCATGATCAGCCCCGTTTGCAGCACGGCGATGACCAGCGCGCCGAGCACCGTCCCGCTGACCCGGCCCTCGCCGCCGAACATACTCACGCCGCCGATGATCACCGCCGCGATGGAGGACATCATCAGCGCGTCGCCGGCGATGGACGAGCCGCCGGAGAAGCGCGCGGTGTACAGCACGCCGGCAAAGCCAGCCGTGACCGCCGACATGACATATAGCAGGATCGTCAGGCGATCCACTGGCACGCCGGCGCGTTTGGTCGCTTCCTTGTTGCCGCCAATGGCGTAGGTGTGCCGTCCAAACTGGGTGCGGTGCAGAATGAACATGGCGATGAGCACCAGCACAAACGCAATGACGACTGGCCAGGGCAGAATGCGATCCAACATGCGCAGTTGCGCGCCGGTTACGTCCGGCTTCTTCAGAAAATAGAGCCGCGTTTCATCCCCGCGTTGCAGGTAGAGCAGGGCCTCGTTGCCCAAATCGCGCAGCGCCTGTGGTTGCCCACCCACGACGTTGCCGCCAGAGAGCAGGAAGGCAGCCCCGCGCGCAATAAAGGACACTCCCAGGGTGACGATGAACGGTGGAACTTTCAGCTTGGCGATGATGACCCCGTTGAGCAGCCCGGCCAAAGCAGCCGAGCCAACCCCCGCCACAAAGCCAATGAGGATAGCCAAGCCCACCGCCATGCCCCCGTCGGCCAGGTCGCGGATCACTAAGGCTGATACCACCGAAGACAGCCCCATGACCCAGCCCACCGAGAGGTCAATGCCTGCGGCGATGATGACAAAGGTCTGCCCCAGGCCCATCAGCAGGACGGGGACGATGGCCACCAGGATATTCTGCGAATTGCGAACGGTGAAGAAGCCCGTGCCTTCTATGGAGAAGAAGACCACCATGATTGCCAAGAAGATCCAAGACCAGACTCTACTGACAAGGAGAATGGCCTGTTTTTGTCTGGCTACCCGTCTGGAAACGGCTCTGCGAGGCAGCGCCTCCGCTCGACTGTCCACCGTCATCTAACTATCTCCTCGACACAAATGCTGAAGAGATGGGGACATCCGTCGCGGGACGTCCCCATCGGTCGTGGCGCTCAGAACGAGTCTATGGCACCTGGTAGATGAAGCGCGCCACCTCTGGATCGTTCACGTTCTCCGCCGTGATCACCGCGTAGCCAGTGGTGACACGACGCGGCAGGCTGGTTACGCCGCGCCAGTCGGCAAAGGCGAACTCAACGGCCAGATAGCCCATGTCGTAGGGCTTCTGAGCGATGACCATGCTCACCACACCCAGGTTCAGGTTCTCGATGGCTTCCTTCGTGGCGTCGAAGGCGATGACTTCAATCGCCCCGCCCAGCCCGGCGTTCTTGACCGCATTACCAGCGCCGAGGGCGCTGAACACGTTCACGCCGAAGATGCCGGCCAGCTCAGGCTCACGCTGGATGACGGCAGAGGTCTGGGCCGCCGAGGTGCTGGCGTCGTCCAGGTTGTAGTCCATGCCGATCAGTTCCATGTCGGGGAATTCCGAGATGGCCTCGATGAAGCCCTGGCCGCGCTGCTCGGTCGTGCTCACGCCGACGTTCGTGTTCTGGACGTAGACTTTGCCCTTGCCGCCCAGTCTCTCGGCCAGCGCGTAGCCCGCGATACGACCCCCCTCCACATTGTCGGAGCCGATGTAGGAGATGGGGAAGGTCACCGGGCCGTTGATATAGTCGCCATCGCCCAGGAAGGTGTCCACCGTGATGATCTTGATGCCGGCATCCACTGCGGCCTGCAGGGGGGCGATCATCTGCTCTTTGTCAACGGGCGCGAGGATGATGTAATCCAGGTCGCCGCGCGCGACCATCGCCTCAAGGATGGGCGTCTGCGCGGAAGGCCCCCACGTGGAGGGATACTGCGGCAGGAACACTTCCACGCCGAAGTCTGCGGCTGCCGCGTTGACGCCGATTTCCATCACCTGATAGAACGGATCGAGCACGCCCGGCAGGAAGCCGATCGTCGGCTTGTCGTCCTGGGCGGTCGCTGGAACAGCCAGCGGGATCGCCAGCGCCAGCACAATGGCTACCAACAACAGTTTCTTGAACATTGTCTAGCTCCTTATAGGTGCTCAGGTGCAGCAAAAGCGAAACGATGCGTGAGTAGGCAAATGGATCGTGCTGTCACAGATTTCCAGTCGGCGCGCTCCTTTCCCTATGGCGGGTGCCTGCTGACAATCCCGTGAGCGGATCAGTGATTCCCGAAGTGATACCAGGAAGGAAGTGCGTGATGGGGAAACCGGCAAGCAAGGCAAAGCCAGCCACTGGCGGCGGCCTGCTCACCCCATCCTGTCCCGGCAGGATAGCCAGGAGAAGGATACCGTTGTCACGTATTTCTTTAATCATCTAGTGAATTTGATCAACGTATGCGGCTAACAATCTCTAGGCAAAGCATACGCAAGCTCACAGGCGGTGTCAAGTTCTATAATACCCTTTGTCGCCTGATAAACTATACCCCGCCGGTCGCGCTGCTGCCATGTGCAGCCTGGTACGTGGCACGAGTGCGTGCAAAGGTTATCGGCCCTTGTTCGAAACGGCATGAGGTTCGTAGGGCGTATGGTAATACGCCCCTACGGAGGCGCAGCAGAGCAGCGCCCCTTCCTGGCAGGGTCACGCCCGGCCTAAGGCGGCGGCTTTGTGGGCGGCGCGCGTCGGCTCCGGCAGACGGTAGCGCGTGGTGCAGGCCAGGACGAGCGCCCGCGCGTCGTCCAGCGTGGCGCGGTGCCCCACCGACACGTACACCGGCTTGACGTTGGCCCGCGTGCGCAGCGCCGCGCCAATGACCTCGCCGCGATCCAGCAGGGGCACCCAGGCCCCTTTTCCGGCGGGCAGGGCCGCGTGATGGCCCACCAGCAGGCTCTTGGCGCAGCCGATGGCCGGCGCGTCGAGGAACAGCCCGATGTGGCAGGCGATCCCGATGCGGCGCGGGTGGATGGTGCCCTGCCCGTCGAAAAGGAAGGCGTCTGGCGTGGAGGTCAGCCTGCTCAGCGCGTCGAGGATGACCGCGCCCTCGCGGAACGAAAGCAGCCCCGGCACGTAGGGGAAGGTCGTCGGGCGCTCGGCGGTCACCGTCTCGATCACTTGCAGCGCCGGGAAGCGCAGCACGACGACCGCCGCCCGGCTGAGGTCGTCCTTCACGCTGACATCCACTCCCGCCACCAGCCGGATCGACTCCAGGGGGAGCGGCTGGTCGGCGATCACCTGGGGGGCCAGGGCGCGCTGCAGGCGGATCGCCTCCTCCGGCGCAACGTCCCAGCCGTGCAGTGCGCGAATCGTGACGGGCATGGGGGAGGCCTTTCTACAACCGGAGTTACAAAGCCCGGAACCACTCACTATCTATTGTGATCTGCTCGACTTCTACCCGCTTCGTCTGTACCCCCAACCCTAGCTCTTTCAGCAGGTCAAGCAACTTATCTCCGTCCACTAGATCAATCGGGTCGGCACCGTCCCGTGTGGCTTCCTGCATGGCATCACGGGTGAAGTTGCCGGTTGTGATTAGGAGCCCCTTGTCTGCGCGTCCGACCATCGCCCCGCGAAAGTCGCGGACTTGACCCGCAGTTACTGATCCACGATAGCGCTTGCACTGAAACAGGACGTGAAAGCTCAACAGACCACCGAGGCGCATGATCCCTTTGCCATCAATTCCCCCATCGCCTGAGCGCCCTGTCACTTCGACCTGGATGAACCCCGCTTCCCGGAGAAGTCGCTGTATCAGCCGCTCAAAAGCATCAGGGTCCATATCGAGCAGAGTGGCGAGAAGCTCATCGCGCCAGGTTAACTCGGCGGCGGTTTCTGATTGCTGTGCACGCACAGTAGTGGTGCGGGCCTGACGGTCCATGTCACGTACATACCGTTTGATCGTCTGCGGATCGACCCGATCCAGTTGAAGCCCCTTTGGTGTCAGTGCCCACACACCACGACTGGAGTTCTCAAGTACGCCGTATTTCTTGAGGTAAGTTCGCGTCCAGGCCAGGCGGTACTCAACTTCAGTTTGGCTGCTCTTCTGAGGATCGTGCAGCACCTCAAGCTGTGCGTCGGACAGCTCGGCGATTTGCGCGACCTTGCGATCGATCTCTTCGATTGTGCCCGACCCGCCCAGTTGCTTAAGTGCCTGAATGAGCGGATTCATAAGCGCATCGAAAGTTGGAACACTTGCATTAGCCACTGAAGATTCCTCCTTTCCGAACAGCCACTTCACCCCACACTATAGACCTGTGCCGCGCCGCACACAACCGGCGCGCGAGACAGACTTCGGAAATCTGCCGAGATTGCCGAAGTCCAATCCCAGGCCCCCCTTGCTGTCCGTCTCGCCCGCTCAACCGTTCAATGCTATGATCGGGGGCGTCTGGCGAAGGCGAGAGGTCTATGCGGTTATCTGGGAGCAATCTCAAGCGCCGCAGGCGGTCGTTTGGCCCGCGCAGAACGGGCGGCGCCAACGGGTTCTTGCGGGTCGTGGCGCTGGCCGCGCTCATCCTGGTCTGCTTGCTGCTCTATGTGCTCGTCAGGCCGCTGCTGTTCGGCGAAGAGCGCGAGACGCAGATCATGCCCCACGGCTGGACCGACGCCACGCAGACGCCGGAAGTCTCTGTGCCGGCCACGCTGGTCACCCCGCCGCCGCTGCCCACGTCGTTGCCCACGGTGACGCCGACCGTCGCGCCAACCTTCGCCCTGCCGGGCACGCCGGGCGACGGGCAGGGCGGCGCGGCAGTCTGCGCGCTGACTGTGCGCCTGGACGGGGCACAGGTGCGGGGCGGGCCGGGCGAGGATTACCCGGTTATCGGGACGCTGGCGCTCGGCCAGGCGGCCAGTGCCGACGGCTGGGCGACCGGTGCCGACGGCTACACCTGGTGGCGCTTGGGCGCGAGCGGCTGGGCGCGCGGCGATGTCTTCCTTGACGCACTCAATCCATCGGTGCCTGAAAACTGCCTGACGCTGCCTCCGGTTGGCACGTTGCCGCCCACACCTGGCCCGGCGGGGAGCGCGTTCACGGCCACGCCCCCGCTGAGCATTGGTGGCGCAACCTGCACGCTGACCGTGCGCTGGAGCGAGGCGAATGTCCGCGCTGGGCCGGGCACCTCTTTCGCCATCACCGGCACCCTGACGATGGGCCAGACGGTGAGCGCCGATGGCTGGGCGACCGGCGAGGAAGGTTTCACCTGGTGGCGGCTGGTGGGCGGCGGTTGGGCGCGCGGCGACATCTTCCTGGACCCGGCCAACCCCCAGGTTCCGGCGGAATGCGCGGTACTGCCGCCTGTCGAGTAGAGAGAGATTGCGAATTGCGGATTGCGGATTGCGAATTGAAGAACGTGGAGAGGGGCCGGGGGTGAGCGATTGCCCATAAGGAGCGAGAACGGATGGCGGAATTCGTGCGTTGGGGAGTCTTGAGCACGGCGCGTCACGGGACGAACACGGTCATCCCGGCGTTGCAGGCGGCGTCCGGCGGGCGGGTGACGGCGGTTGCCAGCCGCGACGTTGAGCGGGCGCAGGAGTGGGCCGCCCGGCTGGGTATTCCCCGTAGCTACGGCAGCTACGAGGTGCTGCTGGATGACCCGGACATTGACGCCGTGTACATCCCTCTGCCCAACAGCCTGCACCGCGAGTGGACGATCCGCGCGGCGGAGGCGGGCAAGCACGTGCTCTGCGAGAAGCCGCTGGCTCTCAACGCGGCGCAGGCGGCGGAGATGGTCGCGGCCTGCCGCCAGGCGGGGGTGACGCTGGCCGAGACGTTCCAGTGGCGGCACCATCCGCAGTCGCACCGTGCGCGGGCGCTGCTGTGCGAAGGCGTCATCGGCACGCTGCGCCTGATCGAGGCCGGCTTCACCTTCCCGCTGACACGCCCCGGCGACATCCGCCTGCGGCCAGAACTGGGCGGCGGCGCGCTCTACGACGTGGGCTGTTACGCCATCTCCCTGGCTCGCTACATGACCGGCGCTGAGCCGCTGTCGGTCACTGCCCAGGCGACCTGGACGGAATCCGGCGTGGACGACTTGCTGGTGGCGACGCTGGCCTTCCCTGGCGACGTGCTGGCGCACATCAACTGCTCCATGAGCCTGGTGCAGCGGCAGTATTTCGAGCTGGTCGGGACAGATGGCGCGCTGGTCGTCAACCGCGCCTACAAGCCCCTGGACGACGCGCCAGGCGAGATCGTGCGCTGCGAGGAGAATCGCGCGCCGGTTGAGACCTACACGACGCCCGCGCTCAACTCGTTCGTGTTGATGGCCGAGGACTTCAACCACGCCGTGCTGGACGGGAGCGAGGTGCCGTTCCCGGCGGAGGAGGCGGTGCTCAACATGCGCGTCATTGACGCGGTGTACGAGGCGGCGCGCCGCGGGGGGACGGTCGCGCTGTGATCGGTAGGGGGCGTCTTGACTGTGGCTGAACGCTCTGTGCCGTCCCCCGATCCGCTGGCTGGCAGGCACGTCGTCGTGCTGGGCATCGCCCGCCAGGGGCGTGCGTTGGGCCGCTGGTTGCCAACCATCGGCGCGCGCGTCACTCTGTCCGACAAGCGCACTGCCGAAGCGTTGGGCGAGGCGCTGGCCGGGCTGGACGTGGAGCGTGTCTCTTTGGCGCTGGGCGGGCACCCCCTGGCCCTGCTCGACGACTGCGACGTGCTGTGCGTCAGCGGGGGCGTGCCGCTGACGCTGCCCATCGTGCAGGAGGCGCTGCGGCGCGGGGTGCGCGTGACCAATGACGCGCAGCTTTTCCTGGAACGCTGCCCGGCCCCCGTGATCGGCATCACCGGCAGCGCGGGCAAGACGACGACGACCGCCCTGGTCGGCGAGATGGGCCGCTGCGCCGGGCTGCGGACGTTCGTCGGCGGCAACATCGGCGATGTGCTGCTCGACGACCTGCCGGCGATGCGCCCTGACGACCTGGTGGTGATGGAGCTGAGCAGCTTCCAGCTTGAGCTGATGACGGTCAGCCCGCCGGTGGCTGGCGTGCTCAACGTGACGCCGAATCACCTCGACCGTCACGGGCGCATGGACGCCTACATCGCCGCCAAGTCGCACATCTACGCGCACCAGAACTCGCATGACATTGCCATCTTTGGCCGCGACGATCCTCACGCGCGGGCTATGAGCATCTACGCGCCGGGGCGCGTGGCCGAGTTCTCGCTGCAGGAGCGCGTGCTCAGCGGCGCGTACCTGCGCGGGGATGAACTTCTGGTGACGGTCGGCGACAGCGCGCCCGGCACAGCCTACGAGGTAGTGTGCGCGCGCGCGGCGATCCAGTTGCGCGGCGATCACAACGTGCTCAACACGCTGGCCGCCTGCGCGCTGGCGGGGGCGGCGCGGCTGCCGGTGGAGGCGATGCGCGCCGCCATTGAGACGTTCACCGGCGCCGAGCACCGCCTGGAGACGGTCGCCGTCATCGGCGGCGTGACCTGGGTCAACGACAGCATCGCCACCGCGCCGGAGCGGGTGGTCGCCGCGCTGCGCAGCTACAGCGAGCCAGTCGTGCTGCTGGCGGGGGGCCGCGACAAGAATCTGCCCTGGGCGGAGATGGCGGCGCTGGCCGCGACGCGCTGCCCGGCGGTGATCTGCTTCGGTGAGTACGGGCCGAGCGTGGCCGAGCACATGGAACAGGCGCGGCTGGCGCGTCCGGGGGCGCTGCTGGAGCGCGTTGAAGTCGTCGGCGATCTGGAGGGGGCAGTGGCGCGCGCGCGGGCGCTGGCCCGCCCCGGCGATGTGGTGCTGCTCAGCCCTGGCGGCACCTCCTACGACGCCTATACGGATTTCGCCGAGCGTGGGCAGCACTTCCGCGACTTGGTGCGTGCCCTGGGCGCGTGATGTCAAGCAGAGCAGGGCGTGGCAGCGCTGCGCCCGCACCGAACAGGAGATCATGATCTCATGCAATGGTACAACGAGCCGCCCGCATGGTCGGCGCAGGGGAACGCGGTGACGCTCAGCGCCGCTCCCAAGACGGATTTCTGGCGCAAGACGCACGACGGCGGCATCCGCGATAACGGCCACTTCTACTACCGCCCCGTGAGCGGGGATTTCGTGGCCCAGGTCAGGTTCAGCGGCAACTACTCCGCTCTCTACGACCAGGCCGGGCTGATGGTCCGCCTGGACGCCGGGACGTGGCTGAAGTGCGGCGTCGAGTATGTAGGCGACGTGTACCATGCCAGCGCGGTGGTCACCCGCGACTTCTCGGACTGGTCGGTGATGCCGCTGGACGGCGCGCCGGACGCCCTGTGGCTGCGCGTGACGCGGCATGGCGTCACGCTGGAAGTGCACGTGTCGCTGGATGGGGAGCGTTATACCATGCTGCGCCAGGCGTACCTGACGGATGCGGCGCAGGTGCAGGTGGGGGTGATGGCCTGTGCGCCGACCGGCCAGGGCTTTGCGGCGACGTTTGAAGGATTCGAGGTGCGTGGGGAGGAGTGAGCGATAATAGCGCCGGGCCGCGCCATACGGTAAGGTAGACGCACGCTCTGCGCTGCCCATGTTGGGCTGGCTGCTGAGCGCTGAAAGCTGATCGCTGATCGCTGAGAGCTTGAGTGCCTGCCATGACCAACGTCCCGCAGTACATTGACGACGACGCTGAGTTCAACTACGCCGACGCCCTGGTGCGCCCGCCGCGCCCACAGGCCCCGCCTCCGGTGGATCGCCAGGAGGTAGCCGGACGCCGCCGCGCCTATGCCGCCGGCTTCGACCTCTATCTGGGGCTGGTGGTGGCCGGGCTGTGCGCGATCGGCCTGATGATGGTCTACAGCGCCTCGATTGATGTCAGCTACCAGGTGACGGGCAACGCCAGCAGCACGACCTACTTCTTTGTGCGCCAATTGCGCTCGATGGTGCTGGGCGTGGCCGTGCTGCTGCTGTTTTCGCGCGTGGACTACCACATCTGGCGACGGCTGGCCGTGCCGATGATCGGCGTGGTCATCGTGCTGCTGGTGCTGGTGCTGCGCTTCGGCGACACGCGCTTTCAGGCGCAGCGTTCGCTGATTGAAGGATCAGTCCAGCCGGGCGAATTGGCCAAGTTCACGGTTGTGCTCTACATGGCGGCATGGCTGGCCGCCAAGCGCAACCGCATTCGCCGCATCACCTACGGCATCATCCCCTTCAGCGTTCTGGTGGGCACGGTCGCCTTTCTGATCGTGCTCCAACCAGACCTGAGCACGGCGGCCAGCATCCTGGCGACGGCACTGAGCATGTTCTTCATCGCCGGGGCGGACCTGTTCCAGATGATCGCCATCGGCGGGGTGATGGGCGTGGCCGGCTGGCAGTTGATCAGCCGCCTGGACTACGCGCAGCAGCGCCTCACCGCGCACTGGGCTGCCGTCGAAGACCTGCGCCAGGCCAGCGATCACGTGCAGCAGGCGGTGACCGCCTTCATCAACGGCGGGCTGACGGGGGTGGGCCTGGGCGAGAGCCGGCAGAAGTTTGCCAACAACCTGCCCTTCCCGCACACAGACAGCATCTTCGCCGTGATCGGCGAGGAGCTAGGGCTGCTGGGCACCTTCCTGGTGATCGCGCTGTTCGCCGCGCTGATCTACCGGGGGTTCACCATCGCTCGCTACGCGCCGGATGCGTTCGGGGGCTTGCTGGCGGCAGGGGTCACCTGCTGGATCGCCTACGACGCGCTGCTCAACATCGCGGTGATGACGGCCATGATCCCGCCGACGGGGGTGCCGCTGCCGTTCATCAGTTATGGTGGGTCGAGCCTGGTGGCGGCGCTGGCCGGCGTGGGGGTGATGCTCAACGTCTCGCGGGCGGTCAGCCGCAGCGCGGTTCCCAAGCGCCGGCAGGAGTGAGGATTCTATATGGGCGGAAATCAGACGCTTGAGGCAAATGATCCATGTTACCTTGTAGACACGAAACCCAAGTGGTCTCGCAGGTGCAACCTGCCATTGAGCTACTGACAGATTTAGACGCGCTCTACCCAGACGTGCTGCGTCAACATGCTATCGAACCTGCCGATTATAAGGGCAGTCTGGTTTTCCGTTCCGCTGTGGAAAGCATCCGGGGCCGTTTTGCAGCCTCTTCCACGACTCAGCGCGAAGGAATAGTGGATGAAATCCTCAAGTTACTGCGAAGGCAGTCTCGCATTGCCGACTACGCCCGTACCAGTGGCCGTCAACGCTATGATTTCACGATTGGCATTGAGCGCAATCCCGACTATTTCGTTGCTTTGGAGGTAAAAGGCGGCGAGGGCAACAGTATCAATATCTCGGAGCGGCCCTTGTGGGCCAAAGAGTTCGGAGTCTGGTGTCATCTGGATGGGGCAATCGTTAATCAGCCAGCACACGGCGCACATTCGATTGTCAATCGCCTCGCAAACGAATTGGTTACGAGAAAGAAGCAGGTTGATATGGTGTTTTTCAAGGATGTCCTTTGCGGTACACGCTTGCGGCCCTGTCCGAAATATGCAATCCACGAACAGGAAAATGCTCGCATTGCCCCCGATATTCTTTTGTTTCCACAGCGCATTCCTTCCCAGGATGATCCTGAGCCGCCAGTGCATACGCTGGATACGCTTCGCTTGCCCCGGTTGATCCTGGATTTGTTCGGTGTGCATGGCGAACTGCTGCCCAAACACCTTTGGTACGTACACATCAAGATCGCTGAAGAGAGTGCAGGCAAACTGTCAAGAATCATCGAAGTTGAAACGCAGGGGCGGATTGTGGACAGAAGTAAATCGCGCTCATGGCGTGTTTGAGGACGACGGTCGGTGGGAAAGTTATGACTGAAGCGATGCAATTACCCCTGTTCCGACAGGATGAACTTCTGAATGCTTCAGGCCTTGATGCACGCCTGTGGCACGGTTCATTCAACAAGCATGAAAGCTCGCTTCAACAGCTCTCGCCTTACGTGGGCAAAATGAAGTCTGGCATGGCCCAGGTGCTTATCAGGCTGTATTCCAGACCAGGCGATGTGATTCTCGATCCATTTTCCGGCTCTGGTGTTGTGCCTCTGGAAGCCGTCTTAGCTGAGCGACAGGCTTGGGCCAACGATCTCAGCCCTTACGCCTATGTACTCACCAGGGCCAAGCTAGAAGCTCCTGCCAGCAAGAGAATGGCTCTTGAGAATGCAAAAACCGTGATAGAGGCCGCAGAATCATATGCCCCCTCTATCAATTTGGACTCCGTTCCAGAATGGGTGCGCCGCTTTTTTCATCCCGACACGCTGCGAGAGATACTGGCAGCTTTTCGCATTCTGCATGACCCAAAGGACTATTTCTTGATGGGCTGTTTGTTAGGGATTTTGCATCATGTCCGGCCTGGTTTTCTTTCGTATCCGGCCAGCCATCTGGTTCCCTATTTACGAACCAAGAAATATCCTCCTGATCAATATCCAGAGATGTATGCCTATCGCGACTTGCGCTCTCGACTGCTCGCCAAAGTCGAGCGTGCCTATCGGCGACCCAAGTTCCCGGCGACATGGGAACAGCGCAAATACAAGGTATGGCAAACGAATGCAATGGCATTGCCCATAGATGATGAAAGTGTTGATGCCATTATCTCAAGCCCGCCCTATTTTGGCGCTCTCGATTATGCCCGTGATAATCGTCTTCGCCTATGGTTCTTGGGGTGTGAAGACTGGAGGCAATTAGACAACTCCCTCACTGCTGATAGCAAAGTCTACCTGCCCCAAATGAAGATATGTTTGGCAGAAATGAATCGGGTATTGAAGTCAGGTGCTCATTGCGCCCTTGTGCTGGGAGATGTGCACCGCAACGGACAGACAACCCATACTGCGGAGATATTGGCCGATCTGTCCGTTCAGGTGTCTGAGGGGGAGTTGTCCGTGATCACCATCTATGATGACTATATCCCCGACGAAAGGCGATCACGACGGCGTACAAGAACCACCAAGTATGAGCGAATCTTGGTCATGAAAAAGAAGTAGGCGGTGCCATCTCAAGGAGACATGCCCTTGCGCATCATGATTTCTGCCGGGGGAACCGGCGGCGGTGTTTACCCCGCGCTGGCTGTGGCCGGGGCACTGCACCGCCTGTACGACGATTTGACGCTAACCTTCGTCGGCGCGCGCGGCGACATGGCCCGCGACCTTGTGCAGCGTGCCGACGTGCGCTTCGACGGCTATCACGAGGTGCTGGCTGGGCCGCTGCACGGCATCCCGCGGCGGGGGCAGATCGTCAGCGCGGCCAAAATCACTCTTGGCGTTGTGCAGTCGCTGATCCTGGCGCTCCGGCTGCGGCCCCAGGTGTTGTTCCTGACAGGCGGGTGGGTTGGCTTTCCGATGGCGGCGGCCTGCTGGCTGCTGCGCCGCCCGATCGTCATCTACGTGCCGGACATCGAGCCGGGCCTGACGCTCAAGCTGCTGGGGCGCTACTTCGCCCACACCATCGCCGCGACCGTGCCGGAGACCGCCGCCTTCTTCCCCGGCAAGCGCGTGGTGACGACCGGCTATCCGCTGCGCCCGGAGATTCTGAGCGCCAGCCGCGAAGCGGGCATCCGCGCCCTGGGACTCGACCTGGCGCGCAAGACGCTGCTGGTCTTCGGCGGCAGCCGGGGATCGCGCAGCATCAACATGGCGATGGCCCAGGTCGCGCCGGCGCTGCTGGCTGACGGCGCGCAGATCGTGCACATCTCTGGGCAGCTTGACTGGGAGACCGTCCAGGCGCAGCACGCCGCGCTGAGCGACGAGCAGCGGGCGCATTACCAGATTCATGCCTTTTTGCCGGACATCGGGGGGGCGTTCGCCGCCGCCGATCTGGTGGTCAGCCGGGCGGGGGCGGCGACGCTGGCCGAGTACCCGGAACTGGGGTTGCCCGCGATTCTCGTGCCCTACCCCTGGGCGTGGCGCTACCAGAAGGTCAACGCCGACTGGCTGGCCGAACGCGGGGCTGCGCTGCGGCTGGATGACGAGCGGCTGGGCGAGGAGCTTTTGCCCACCGTGCGCGCCCTGTTCGGCGACGAGGAGCGCCTGGCGGCGATGCGGGCGGCGATGGCTGCGCTCAGGCGGTCGGACGGCGCGGAGAACATTGCCCGGCTGCTGGCTGAGCGAGCAGGGGAATAAGACGCGCGGCGCTGTCATTTTGCCGCTGCGATCAGTTCGCTTACAATAGGGAGCGGGGCCACGCTGCGCCACGCCCGGCGCGCCGTAGAAGGTCCGCCTGCGGGGGACGATGCGCCATGATACAACTGTCGAGCTTCATGATCCTGATGATCGGGATGTTCGCCCTGATCGGCTTCATGCGCGGCTGGACGAAGGAGTTGATCGCGACGGCGGGCATTGTACTGGCCCTGTTCACGCTCAAGCAGTTCGAGACGATCCTCATTGACCCGCTGACCAGGGGCGAGCAAGGCTCGAAGTTCTGGTTGCAGGCGACCATTCTGCTGGGCATCGCCTTCTTCGCCTACCAGACGCCGCCGGAGATGCTCTCGCGCGGCGGGCGCGGGCGCTCCAATCGTGAAGGGCTGCAAGATGGCCTTCTGGGGGCGATTGTCGGCGGGTGGAACGCCTACCTGCTGATCGGCTCGCTGTGGTGGTACATGGACAACCTCGAATATCCCCTCAGCCCGCACGTCATCCCGGTCGCTCCCGGCTCGGCCAGCGCCGACATGGTTAACATCTTGCCGCTGAGCTGGATGCTGGGCGGCGACGGGGGCATCCTCTCGATCATGATGATCGCGCTGTTCGTCTTCGTGATCGCTGTGGTGATCTGACGCGCTTCACGGTTGTTCCAGCGCCTGAGGGCCAGGAGCCTGGTGACGATGCGCTTCTCCCAAGTCATCCTCGAAAACTGGCGCAATTTCGACCAGGTGGATGTGCGCCTGCAAGAGCGCGCCTTCCTGGTCGGGCCAAATGCTTCCGGCAAGTCGAACTTTCTGGATGTGTTTCGCTTCCTGCGCGACCTGGTAGTGCCCGGTGGCGGTTTTGAGCAGGCGGTGACGAGTCGAGGGGGCGTCTCCAGCATCAGGAATCTCGCGGCGCGCCGGTATCCAGAGATTGTGGTAGAGGTGTGTTTGCAGGCGGATGGCGCAGAGTGCGACTGGCGGTATCGGATTGCCTTTGCCCAAGACAACCAGAGCCGGCCTGTGCTCAAAGAGGAGCGGGTCTGGCATGGGGAAGCCCTCATCCTCAGCCGCCCGGACAGCGCCGATGAGGATGACCCGGAACGTCTGCGCCAGACTCACCTGGAGCAGACCTTTGCCAACCGCGAATTCCGCCCGATCGCCGATTTCTTTGAGAAAGTCAGTTACTTTCATCTGGTGCCCCAGTTGGTGCGCTCTCCCGACCGGTGGCAGGGAGACATGGTTGATCCCTACGGGGGAGATTTCCTGGAGCGGATAGCTCGCACCAATGTCAGGACGCGCGACGCGCGCTTGCGCCGAATCACGGCGGCTCTGCAGGTGGCCGTCCCCCAGCTCCGAGAGCTTCGTCTGGATAAGGATAAGCGGGGCGTGCCGCACCTGTTCGGCAACTATGAACACTGGCGTCCGCATGGCGCGTGGCAGACTGAAGCTGATTTTTCCGACGGCACGCTGCGCTTGCTAGGACTGCTCTGGTCGCTCCTGGAAGGCGGTGGCCCCCTCTTGCTCGAAGAGCCGGAGTTGTCTTTGCATCCGGCGGTCGTGCGCCATATACCGCAGATGATGTGGCGGGTGCTGCGCGATCGCAAGAACGCACGCCAGGTGATAGTGAGCACCCACAGCGCCGAACTGCTCTCCGAGGGCATTGCGGCGGACGAGATATTGCTTTTCATCCCTAAGAGGGAGGGGAGTCAGGTCAGGGTAGGGGCCGAGATTGCCGAGATCAGGACCCTGCTCGAAGCGGGGGTATCGCCGGGCGACGTAGCCATCTCCTACACGCAGCCGGAGAAGGCCACTCAGTTGGCGCTGTGGTGAGGACTTGACATGCCCGATGGCGCGCCCGCTATTAACCTGCTGGTGGAGGGCCTCACCGATAAAGTTGTCGTCCAACGTATCCTCGGACTGGTGGGGCTTCCCTGTGGCAGAACCTTTGGAGAGAAAGGCAAAGACTACCTCCTGAGTGTATTGCCAGATTACAACCAGGCCGCCAGATTCTCGCCCTGGGTGGCGGTTGTTGACCTTGATCAAGCGCCTGAATGCGCTCCCTCATTGGCTCAACAGTATTTGCCGCGACCAAGCGCTGGCATGAGGTTTCGGGTCGCCGTACATGCTGTCGAAGCGTGGCTCCTGGCGGACATAGACGCGTTGGCAGAGTTTCTGGTTGTCCCAAGAACTCGCTTCCCTTCTTTTCCCGATGCCGAACCCGACCCTAAAGCCACACTGGTCAACCTGGCACGCCGCAGTCGCCGTCGGGATATCCGGGAGGATATGGTGCCGCGCCCTGGCAGCGGGGCGAAGGTCGGGCCAGCTTATACGGCCCGCCTCATTGAGTATGTGACGGCGGCGGGTTCGGCGCAGTGGCGTCCTGAGGTAGCTGCCCAACGCTCAGATAGCCTGCATCGCTGTATCGCTGCCCTGCACACGCTCAAACACTGGACTCCTGCTCCATGACTCTTTCCCCCGGCCAACACGTTCATATCATCGGCATCGGCGGCTTCGGCATGTCGGCCATTGCCCGCGTGCTGCTGGGGCGCGGCTACGCAGTCAGCGGCTCCGACCTGCACGCCAACGACCTGACGCGCGCCCTGGCCGCCGCCGGCGCGACGATCTACGAGGGGCACGCGGCGGCCCACATCGCCGGAGCCGACCTGGTGGCGGCTACGTCGGCGGCGAACGAGGACAACCCGGAAATTGCGGCGGCGCGCGCGGCGGGCATCCCTGTGCTGCGCCGGCGCGAGCTGCTCGGCGCGCTGATGGCCGGGCAGGTGGGTATCGCCATCGCCGGGACGCACGGCAAGACGACGACCACCGCCCTGCTGGTTCATGTGCTGTGCGAGGCCGGGCTGGACCCGACCTACATCATCGGCGGCGTGCTGGCCAACACCGGCACCAACGCCGGAGTGGGGCGCGGGCCGCACTTCGTCATCGAAGCGGATGAGTACGACCGCATGTTCCTCGGTCTGCGCCCGCAGATGGCGATCATCACCAACATCGAGCACGATCATCCGGACTGCTACCCGACGCTGGACGACGTGCGCGCCGCCTTCGCCGAATTCGCCGCGCTGCTGCCAGATGATGGGCTGCTGGTCGTCTGCGCGGACGACGCGGAGGCGCGCGCCCTGGGCGACTCCCGCCGCGCTGCCGGGCATTCCGTCGCTTTCTATGGGTTCTCTGGCGCGGTTGGCGAGGCGTTCTGGCGGGCCAGCGATCTCGCCCCCGATGCCGCCGGTGGCACGGCCTTCACCGTCTGGCACGGGACGCAGAATCTGGGGCGCGTCCGGTTGGCGCTGGCCGGGCGGCACAACGTGCTCAACGCCCTGGCGGTGATCGCCGTCGCCGATCGGGCAGATGTACCCTTCGCGGTCACGGCGGAGGCGCTGGGCAGCTTCCTGGGCACGGGCCGACGCGCCGAGACGTTGGGGGTCGCTGGCGGCGTGACCGTGATCAGCGACTATGCCCACCACCCAACCGCCGTGCGCGTCACGCTGGAGGCGCTGCGCGTCCGCCCCGGCCTGCGTGACCTGTGGGCGGTCTGGCAGCCGCACACCTACGGGCGGATGCGCGCCCTGGCCGGTGAGTTCGCCGCTGCTTTCGCCGCCGCCGATCACGTGCTGGTCACCGACGTGTATTCGGTGCGCGAGAAGGTCACGCCGGGCCTGGACGCGGCGGGCATGGCCGGGCGGATTGCCGCTGCCGGGCATCCCGATGTGCGCTATACTGGCCCGCTGGACGCGACGGCGCAGGTGTTGATCGCCTGCGTCCGGCCCGGTGACGTGATCGTGCTGCTCTCAGCGGGCGACGCGCCGCAGATTGGCCGCCAGGTGCTCGACGCGCTGAGTTCCGGGGAGGGGCAACCATGAGCGAACGCTATCAGCCGCTGGCCGAGCGATTCGGGGCGGCGATGAAGCGCGACGAGCCGCTGGCCCGCTACACAGTCGCGCGGCTGGGCGGCCCGGCGGACGCGCTGGTGGTCGCCAACAGCATGACCGACCTGACCGACGCCGTAACATTGGCCGCGCGCCACGACATCCCCTGGATCGTGTTGGGCGGCGGCGCGAACGTGCTGGTGGCCGACGCCGGCTATCGCGGCCTGGTGATCATCAACCACACCAAAGCTGTGCGCTTTGAAGAAGGCGGGCGGGTCGTGGCCGAGAGCGGCGCGAACCTCTCGACGCTGGCCCGGCGCTGCATGAATCAGGGCCTGGCCGGGCTGGAGTGGGCGGTCAACGTGCCGGGCACGGTCGGCGGGGCGGTCATCAACAACGCCGGCGCGCACGGCGGCGACATGGCCGGCTCGGTGCGCTGGGTGGAAATCCTCAGCCTGGAGGATCGCCCGCATGTCGAGCTGTGGGGCGTCGGCCAGATGCGCTATGGGTACCGCTCCTCCGTCCTCAAGGGCGAGCGGGGGCGCTATGTCGTCCTGGCCGCCACGCTGATCCTGGAGCCGGGCCGCGATCCCGGCGAGCTAAACGCGCGGGCCGATAGCTTCGTCGCCCACCGCAAGCGCACACAGCCGCCGGGTGCGTCGTTGGGCAGCATCTTCAAGAACCCGCCGGGCGACTACGCGGGCCGTCTGATCGAAGCGGCGGGCCTGAAGGGGACGACCATCGGCGGGGTGCAAATCTCGCCGGTGCACGCCAATTTCATCGTCAATACGGGCGAGGGCACCGCCGCCGAATACCGCGCGCTGATCGCGCTGGCCCAGCGCACCGTGCAGGACAAGCTGGGCGTGGCGCTGGAACTGGAGATCGAACTGATCGGCGCGTGGGGGGATGAGGGATCAGTGATCGGTGATCAGTGATCAGTAGTCAGGTGTCAGTGATCGGTTGTCAGTGGCCGGTGATCAGTTGTCAGTGGTCGGTTGTCAGTTGTCAGTTGTCAGTAATCGGTGGTCGGCGAGCTGATCGGCGCATGGCCGTCGCCTGTCAGGGCCTGGAGCGTAGATGTAGGGTGCCAATCCAGGGCGCAGCCGAGCAGCGCCCCTAGGGGGAGAGGACGGGATGTATGGCCATACGCTCCTACGGCGGGCGACACAGAGCAGCGCCCCAACTGACTACTGACCACTGATCACCGAAAACTGATCACCGACCACTGACCAACACAACCAACAACCAACAACCAATCACCAACCACCAACTACCTTTTCTGGAGCAACACCGCATGGCACACGAGGCACGACTATTGGGCCGGGGCCGCATCACGGACCTGGCGTGGACACCGGACGGGCGCGCGCTGGGCGTGGCGGGGTCGCTGGGCATCTGGCTGTACGACGCGGCGGACCTGGACGCGCCGCCGCGCCTGGCGGTGCCCCACGACGATCCGCTGCTCAACCTGGCCTTCAGCCCGGACGGAAGCCTGATCGCCGCCGGGACGGAGAGCGGGACGGTGCGCGTGTGGGCGCTGGCGGAGGGCCAGCCGCCGGCGCTGCGCCACGTCTTCGCGGGCTTCTATGGGCAGGTGGATGCGGTCGCCTTCAGCCCGGACGGGGCGTTGCTGGCCGCCAGCGGACAGGACGGCGTGGTGCGCGTGTGGGAGCTTGAGCGCGGGCGGCAACGCTTCACTATCAGCCCGCAGCGCCACGATCCCGCCGACGAGGACGGCCCGCCGCCGGTCTACGGCCTGTCGTGGATGCCGGACGGCAAGCTGCTGGCAACGGGCAGCTTCGATGGTTTTGTCCGGCTGTGGGACGCGGCGACGGGGGTCTTTGTGCGCGAGATGCACGGCGCGGGCGCGTGGATCGCGCATATCGCGTGCAGTCCCAATGGGGCGACGTTGGCCGCCGCGCGCGTGGACGGCACGGCCTGGGTGTGGGATGCCCGGACGGGCGAGGACCTGTTCATCATGGAAGCGCACGCAGGCGTGACGGAGCGCGTCGTCTACAGCACGCAGTGGGGCACTGCCGGGCCGACGCTGGCCTCGTGCGGCAGCGATGGCGAGGTCGTGCTGTGGTCTGCCGCGACAGGCGACTACCTGGGCAGCCTGGGCGGTCATGCGGGCGGCGTCATCGCGGCGTCGTTCAGCCCAGACGGGGGGCGCATCGCTGTCGCCAGTTGGGATCACGCCATCCGCGTCTGGCAGGTGGACGCGATGACCGGCACGGCGCAGCTTGCCCACACGGTGCAAGGGCACATGGACAGCGTGCACACCCTGGCCTGGCACCCGGTGGAGCCGCTGCTGGTGACGGCCAGCGACGAGGATGTGCTGCGCATCTGGGATGCAGAGGCCGGGACGCTGCGCGCGACGCGACTCGGCGACTCGTTGGCGCTGCGCTGCGTGGCCTACAGCCCGGACGGGGCGATGCTGGCAGTGGGCGGCCAGGATGGATCGCTGCGCGTCGAAGACGCTGCTTCGGGGACGACATTGGTGGCGTTCGACGGGCACACCGAGCCGCTGCTCGATCTGGCGTTCAGCGGCGA
>CAYNHD010000010.1:0-25480 GCA_964396775.1 uncultured Thermoflexus sp.
CTCATGCCTCAGATCAGCTACTATCCTGTTTCCCAGGTAGATTTCGACCAGTTCACCAACGCCTTCAACCGTGCCTACAGCGACTACTTCACCCCCATCGTCATGACGCCCGGCTCATTCCGCGCCCTGATCCGCCAGGATGATCTAGACCTGGAGGCTTCCGTCGCGGCCCTGGCCGATCACGAGATTGTCGGCACGGGGATGCTCGGCCTGCGCCAGGCCGAAGCGTGGATCGGTGGCATGGGCGTGGTTCCTGAATGGCGGCGGCGCGGCATCGGACTGCGCATGATGGAGCACCTCTTGGAGCAGGCTCAGATACGGGGAGCGCGTGAAATCCGCCTTGAGGTGATCGAAGCCAACGAAGCAGCTCGCCGCCTTTACGACCGGCTCGGCTTCGTCCCCATCCGTCGGCTGCTCGTCCTTGAGCGTCCGCCAGGGAACGCCTTACCCGCCCCGGCTGGCTACACGATCCGCACCTGGCCTGCCGCCGATCTGCTGCGCTATTTCCACACCTTCCACGACACAGCCAACTGTTGGCAGCGTGACCTCCGCTCGCTACAGCACCGGGCGGAGATGGTGCGCGGCTGGGCGGCCCTGGGTGAGGAGGCGGTTGTCGGCTACGCGCTGGGCTGGAGCTACCGCCACGAGATTCGCCTGGCGGATCTGGCCACGCACCCAGGAGAGGATCGCGCGGCAGTCGCCGCAGCCCTCCTCGCCCACCTGCACCGGTTGCAGCCGGAGGCGTTCGGGCACAGCTACAACGTCGCCGAAGATGACCCGGCTCTCGCGGGCTATTTGGGCAGCGGCTATGAGGTATCCTTGCGCCAGCACGAGATGCGGCTGCCTCTGGACGCTGGCACGCCCTAGCCGCGCCGTCCTGGGCCTGTTCGCCATGCGCCGCCAGACAGCCAATCATTGCCCAAGCGTTGGTTTCGCCCTTCGCGCTTGCGCTACAATTGCACCCGCTTTCATCCCACACCATCAACACGTGAGTGAGGACTATGCAATCTTCGGCAAGGGTCAATCAGGTACTCATGCGGATAGTCGTTGCCCTGACTCTGCTGGGGCTGTGGCCGGCTCCGCTAGCAGACGCCGCGTCGCCCGCGCAGCGGGGCGGCGCAGGCACCCTGCGCCTGGCTATGCCTCAGCCCGAAACGCTCGATCCGCTGCTTCAATCGCGTTTCGACCCGTACACCCGCGACCTGGCGGAGAATCTCTTCATCGGCCTCACCCGCTTCAACCCCTATAGCGGCCAGGTCGAGCCAATGCTGGCGAGAAGCTGGGAGGTCAGCGCCGACGGGCTGACCTGGACTTTCGAGCTGCGCGAGGATATCCAGTGGGTGCGCTACGACGCGCAGAGCGCAACCGTCGAAGCCGTCCGCCCAGTCACGGCAGGCGACGTCGTCTACGCGGTGCAGCGCGGCTGCGACCCGACACGTCCAGGGCCAGTAACCACGAACCTGATGGTGGTGCGGGGGTGCCTGACGGTCGCCAACGCCTTTCCAGAAGTCGTGAACGACCTGTTCATCGCCCGCGAGATCGGCGTGCGCGCGACTGGCCCCCATACTCTGGAAATCCAGCTTCTCTTCCCCACCAGCTACCTGCCCAGCCTGCTTAGCACGCCGGAGTTCTTCCCCATCCCACGCGAAGCGACAGCAGGCAGCGCCGAGTGGACGAAGACCCCCGCCCTGCTGACCAGCGGTCCCTACACCCTGCAAGAGTGGTCTGCCGCCGGCATGACACTCATCCGCAACCCGCACTGGCCCGATCCGGTGGAGGGCACCGTCGCGGAGGTCGCGGTCACCTTCACCAGCGAGACCCTGACCGCGCTGACTCTCGCCGAGAGCGGTCGCGCGGACTTCGCCCGCCTGCCCGCCAGCCAGATCGCAGACGCGCAGAGCCGCCTGCCCGACCGCCTGCACACCGGCCAGGGGTCCACCCTCATCCTGGTGGGCTTCTCCTACGAGCGCGCCCTGGTGGATCAGGCAGAGGTGCGCCGCGCCCTGTCTGCTGCGCTGGACCGCCGCGCGCTCGCTCAGCAAGTGTCGGACGGGCAATTCCTGCCCGCTGACCAGTTCACACCGGTGGGGATCGTCGCCGCTCCATCCAGCCCCGCCATGCCCGATGCCAACCAGACGCTGGCCCAGGACAGCTACAGCGCGGCAGGTTACCCCGGCTGCGCGGGGGTGCCGGAACCGCTGCGGCTGCGCGTGCCGGACGACGATCCTGTGTGGCTGGCAATCGGCCAGGCGCTTGCCGGGCAGTGGAGCGCCGCCCTGGGCTGCACACCGGCGCTGTTCTCGGTCGAAGGGCTGTCGCGCACGCTGCTGATCGAGCTGGCGCACTCCACCTACGACTCAGAACTGGTCACCCGCCCGCACGCCTGGCTGATCACCTGGAGCGCCGATTACCCGGACGCGCACGCCTGGCTCAACGACGCGCTGCACTGTCGCTACGGCTACTTCCGCACCGGGCGCGAGTGCGACCAGGCCGACGCCGCCCTGGACAGCGCAGCGAATTCGCTCGACTCTGCCGCGCGCACCCAGACCTACGAGCAGGTCGAGCGCCTATTCTTCGGTGCAGAAGGGACGTATCCCGTCATCCCCTTGCTGTTCTCGGTGAATGCCTGGCTGCAAAGCCCCGGCCTCTCCGGGGTTAACCAGGTGGGCGCAGCCCGCTTTGATAGGTGGTCGCTGAGCGCCAGCGGGTAGTGGAGGATTCGACGCGGATCACGCGGACACCACGCATGGCACGTAGAGGCGCTGCTCCTCTGCGCCCCTGTGTAGGTTCAGGGGCGGACAGGTGTTGAGCGAACGTGAAGACAGGCGAACATCTCACATCTAGCCTCACCCCCGGTCTCCCCTCCACGTGGTGGAGAGAGGGTGTCAGGCCGCTATTAAGTCCCCTCCCCACGTAGTGGAGAGGGGATTTAGGGGTGGGGCTAATATCCCATACGCCATCACCTTATTCATCTCAAGGATTCTCACCTGCCTGTCCGCCCCTGAACTTTGTAGGGGAGGGTTTCCGAACCCTCCCCTGCAGACCCTCCCCGTCACACATCTCCGTTAGTTGGCGCGCTCCTGGAAGTTCACCCAGTACGAGGTAGTCGCCCGCCGGCCATCCTGCGCCGTGCAGGGAACTGCCTCGACCACGGGGGACGACGAGGCGAGTCCGGGCAGGCTGACGGTGTAGGTGCGTCCCGCCTCCATGACGAAATCGGCATAGCCTGCTTCGCGCTCAGCCTTGAGACCGGTGAAGAATGAGTCCCGTTCGCTGCCACTCCAGGTCACCGTCACTGGCACGCCAGGGACCCCCTCACCGCGCCGGTCATAGACGCGCACTTCAATGACGCCGCTCTGGTCGGGGTCGCAGAACGACTGCAGCCGCCCCAGGACATACACTCCCGCTGCGGGCGTGCTTGTTGGGCGCACATCCCCCGCTGTGACAGGTGTGGGCGGCGGCAGCGTAGGCGTCTTGGACGGCGGCGGCACAAGCGTGGGCGTTGGCGACATCACCGGCTCTGGGGTGGAAAAAATCATTGGCGCCGGCGTGGGGTACAGGCCGTCGGCGCACCCGTTGGCCCCCTGTGGCGCGTACAACTGCTCCAGCGCGCGAATCACGCGAATGTCGCTATTGCTGATCGTCTTGCCCGTCTTAACCCGGTCGCAGGCGATCTCGGCCACCATCTCCCACACGTTGCGGTTGGGGCCTGCGGCGCGCAGCCGGTCAACGGCCAGCAGCAAGTCCTGGTTGGCGGCGTAGCTGAGCGCGACCGCCACCACATAGTCTTCGCGCGCGGCGTCGCTCAGTTGCCAGGGCGCGGTGTTGCGCTCGATCACCGGGTCAATCTCCCAGGTGTAGACCAGGCCCGCCGCCAACCCCAGGGCTACGCCGACGATCAGGGCTACCCACGAGATGCCCTTGCCAATGCGAACGTGCTTACTCGTAGCCATGCGCAGTCCTCACGGGGCAGGCGGCGCGGGAGAAGTAGCCGTTGGCGTGGGCCGGTACAACTGCATGACCGGCGGCAGGTTGTCCGGCCCGATGATCGCCTCAACCAGGGCCACCATGATCGGAATCGCCCGGATGTTGCTCTGGCTGATGTAGCGTTCGGTCAGGTCAATCACGTAGGCAATCGTGTTCTCTTTGCCCAGCGGACGCAGCCGTTCCAGCGCGGCGTTGACCTCTGGATCGACTCTGTAGCCCTCGGCAACCATGACCGTGTACTCTTCCTGGTAGTGTGGAGCCAGCGCCGACAGGGCGCTGTTCTTATACTCCACAGGGAACGGCCCCCACCCCAGGAATACCCCTGTGCTGAGGCCGAGGAGAATACCTACCAGCAGCGATCCAAGCGTCCGTCTGCTCATCAGCGACCACCCTGCGTCCTGGCCCGCCATTCTGTCCCCTGTTATAATCCGCGTCCGCCAGTTTGCACAAGAGAGGCAGAGGCGAAACAACGCGAGCCGGGACATTTGTTGTGCCCGGCCCGCAACCCGAGTGCCGAAGGTGGGAGTCGAACCCACACGGGTTTTACCCCGCGCGATTTTGAGTCGCGTGCGTCTGCCTGTTCCGCCACTTCGGCTGATCCGGTGCAAGTATATGCGGTTTGCGGCCTCCCGTCAATCCCGGCGCGGCCCCAGGTGTACTTCATAAGTGGGGCAGGGTTCTTGAACCGCAAAGACGCAGAGGACGCAGAGAAGAACCTTATGAAGATTCCTTGCTTTTCTCTGCGCTCTCTGCGTCTCTGCGGTGAGGCTCTGCCCCAAAACTGAAAGGTACCCACAGCCGTCAGGCCGGGCGGACGGCCAGCCCGTCAGGGATGCACCATGCAGGAAAGCCAACTGATCCAGGCTGCCAGGCGCGGCGATGTCCACGCCTTCAACGAACTGGTGCTGTGCTACCAGGACACGGCCTTCACCGTCGCCTACCGCATCCTGGGCCATCCGGACTCCGCCGCCGACGCCGCTCAGGAAGCGTTCATCGCCGCGTTTCAGAAGCTGCACCAGTTTCGCGGCGAGCACTTCAAGTCGTGGCTGATGCGCATCGTCACCAACGCCTGCTACGACGAACTGCGCCGCCAGCGCCGGCGGCCCGCCACGTCGCTTGACGACCTGCACGAAACCCAGCCAGCAGACGGTTCATCCCTGCACAGCCACGAAGAAAGCCCGGAGCAGCACGCCCAGCGTGTTGAGCTTCAGACCGCCATCCAGCACTGCCTCGACGCGCTGCCAGACGATCAGCGCGTGGTTGCCGTGCTCTCCGACGTGGAGGAATACGCCTACCACGAGATCGCGGCGATCACTGGCTGGCCGGTGGGCACGGTCAAGTCGCGGCTAAGCCGGGCGCGGGGCCGCCTGCGCGACTGTCTGCGCGCCGTGAGGGAACTTTTGCCAGCGGAGTACCGTCTTAAGGATGAATGACTCGCCGCAAGGTGAGATGAGTGTGTGCAGAGATCGTCAGTGCCTCGCTTGATGTCGAGCAGGGTGAGGTCCCGTAGGGGCGTATTGCAATACGCCCCTACGGAGGCGCACAGAACAGCACCCCTACCTGACAGGTTTTGCACACACCCCGGTGAGATGAAACTGTTGTAGAGACCGAGCAAACCAGCATGTCAGGACTTCACAGCCCGCTCTCCGAGCGCGATCTTGAGTTGCTCTCTGCCTACCTGGACGGCGCACTGGCCGAACCGGACAGGGTGGCGCTGGAGGAGCGGCTGGCCCGCGAGGAGAGCCTGCGCGTCGCCCTCGATGACCTGCGCGCCAACCGGCAGCTTCTGCGCAGCCTGCCGTTGCTCAAGGCACCGCGCAGCTTCGCGTTGGACCCGGCGGTGTACGGACGGCGAACAGCCTGGTGGCGACGCGCTCTGGCTTTCGAGAACGCCTTCCAACTGGCCGGCGCGCTCGGTGCCGCAGCCTCGCTGTTGCTGGTAGTCATCGGATTGCTCCTCGTGAGCACCGGCCAGGACCAGGAGGGAGCGCCACTGGCCCCCGCCGCAAGCCCCATGCTGGAGGTCGCCGTCCAGCCCACCGGCGCAATCCTGGCGACCAGCACGCCCGCGCCCACCGTCAGCCCCCAGGCGCTGTGGGCAGGCACACTCTCGGCCCAGGCCACTATGCCAGCGGGGACGCCTACTCCGCCCGGCTCCCCGCCGCCGGAGACCGCGCCGGAGGCAGCGGCTGAGTTCGCCGCGCCGGACATGGACGAAGGTGCCGCCATGCTCGGCATGGAAGCCCCGGCGGGCGCAGCCGCGCCTTCGTCCGCCCCAGAAGCGGATGAGTTCATGCCGGGCATCATGGCCGCCGCGCCCGAAAGCGCGGCAGGCGAAGCGGTTGAAGAAGGCCAGCTCCGCGATGCGGCACAGGAACCTCTTCCCTCGCCTGCGCAACAGAAACTAGAGGCAGAGCCGACTCCCAGCAGGGAGCCAACGCAGACCAGCGAAGCGGCAGTGTCAGATAATGCGCTGCCCGCCGGCGATACAGAGGCGGAAGAGGCGGAATCGCTCGCCGCCGCGAGTCGGGTTGAGGAGCGCACGACCCCCTCTGAGGGCGACCAGACCGGGACGGTGCTCACCCTGGCGGGGCTGGCTGCGCTGCTTGCGTCGGTGGTACTGTACCTCGCTGGTAGACGCAGGGCGCGCCGCCTATGAGACCGCCCGCCAACTTCTGCCAGGTGTGCGGGCACCCTCTGGAAGATCGCCTGGCGCACGGCAGAATGCGCCGCGTCTGCCCGGCCTGCGGCTTCATTCACTTTGAAGACCCCAAAGTGGCCGTCACTGCCTTCATCGAGGATCAGGGGCGCGTGCTGCTCGTGCGGCGCGCCTTCAACCCGGAGCGCGGCAAGTGGGCGTTGCCCGCTGGCTACGTGGATTACGGGGAAGACCCCGCCGCTGCCGCTATCCGCGAGGTGAAAGAGGAAACCGGCCTGGACATCGCCATCGTCGGGCTGCTGGAAGTACACGGGGGGTCGGGGCAGTTCGGGGCTTCAATTGTCATCACCTACGCGGCGACTGTGCTGGGCGGCGTCGCCCAGCCGCACGACGATGCTGACGCCGTGCTCTGGCTCAGCCCCGGCGACGCGCTGCCGGACATCGCCTTCGACAGCACGCGCCAGGCCCTGGCCGCCTGGCAGCAGCGATGGAACGATGGGCGCTTCAGGGGAGACTCCCGCTAGCGCCAGCCTCCGCCGTTCCCGTCTTCCTGCCCGATCTTGCGCATGGTGGAGACCCACTCCGGCGTCATCCACAAGCGCCAGTAGATGCTCAGCAGCAGCGGCGCGTAGCGTTCCGCCAGAATGCCCAGCCGGGCCAACGCCCCGCCGAGGATGATCTCGTGCTCGCCGCGCACCAGCCCCAGCACCGCCCGCTCCGCCACGAAATCGGGATGCTCAACGGGAAGGCCATAGCGCCCGACCAACTCCTCCACTTCGGGCGTGATCATGTCGGTGTGCATCCAGCCCGGCAGCACCAGCGTCAGGTGAACGCCGGTGCGGTGCAGTTCGCGGCGCAGCGTGTCGGTGAAGCCCGCCAGCCCGTACTTGGTCGCCACGTAGGGCGCGAACATCGGGATCGCTGCCCGCGCCAGGCCGGAGCCAATGTTGAGGATGTACCCGTGATTGTTGGCGAGCATCGTCGGCAGGACCAGCTGAGTCAGGCGCATTGCCGCCCACAGGTTGACGCGCACCATCGCCTCAATCCGCGCCGGGTCCTGTTCCCGAAGCGGCCCTCCGGCCAAGATGCCCGCATTGTTGACTAGCACATCAATCCGCCCGAAGCGGGCCAGCGTCTGCGCCACGACGCGCTTCAGGTCGTCTTCCTGCGATACGTCGGCGGGGATAACCAGCACGTCGGACGTGTATGGCTCAATCTCGCGGCGCACCGTCTCCAGACGATCCTCGTGCCGTGCAACCAGCACGACTCTGGCCGCCCGTCGCGCAAAGGCAAAGGCCAGCGCCCGTCCCAGGCCGGACGAGGCCCCGGTGATGATCACGACCTTCTCGTTGAGCACCAGGGTTGAGTGGCGGGGCCGGAAGTAGCGCACAAGCCAGTAGGCCGCGCCCGCCAGCAAGCCGCCCCACAGCGTATGTCGCAGGAGTCGCATCCCGTTCGCTCCTTCTTCGCGCCGCGCCTGGGCCGGCGACTACTGCCCATGCGCGCAATGACCAACCAACTGACGCCCAGCGTCAGCAGGCCATACTTTCTATACACCCCGTCCAACAGGTTTCCTGGCCAGACCAGGCGCGATTGTAGTCTGGCGTGGGCGTCCGGGCAACTTCTGCAAACAATAAGGCGACCTGTCCGGTCGCCTCGCTTGACTTCAGAGAACACCGGCCAGCCTATGGGCCGAACGCCAGCGTGATCTCGTTGGTCATGTCCGACAGCAGGTAGGGGAATATACCCAGCACCAACGTGCCCACCGTGGCAATGCTGATCGCCCAGGCCAGCGGAAGGGGGACGTGAGCCTCGCCCTCGCCCGGCTCAAAGTACATGTACCACACGATGCGCAGGTAGTAGTATGCCGAGACAAGGCTCGTCACCACGCCCACCACGGCCACCGGAATCAGGTCGGCAGCGATGGCCGCTTTGAAGACGAACCACTTGCCGATGAATCCAGCAGTGAGCGGAATACCTGTCAGGCTGAACATGAAGACCGCCATAGATGCAGCGAGCAGCGGCTGCCTGGCCGCCAGCCCGCGCATACTCTCCAGCCCGGTATTGGACGCATCGTCGCGCTCAACCGCGATCACCACCGAGAAAGCGCCCACGTTGGTGAAGGCATAGGCCATCAGGTACATGATCACGGCGCGGGCCGCCTCGTTGGCGACTGGCGCCGATCCCGCCGCAGCCACACCGATCAGCATGTACCCGGCGTGGGCGATGCTGGAATAGGCCAGCAGCCGCTTGAGATCGCTCTGCACGATGGCCACCATATTGCCCAGGATCATGGTCAGCGCTGCGATCAGCCACACCGTATCCTGCCAGGCGGCTACCAGCCCGCCATCCAGGGCGAAGTTGGCCATGCCAAAGCCGAGCACGCGCACCAGCGCCGCGAAGCCCCCCACCTTGGCCGCCACGCTCATATAGGCGACGACCGAGGTCGGCGCCCCCTGGTAGACATCGGGCGTCCACATGTGGAACGGCACCGCGGCCACCTTGAAGCCCAGCCCCACCAGCAGCATCCCCGCCCCGACGAGCAGCAGGTACTTGCTTGACGCATCTTCAGCGATAATGTCTTCCACCGCCGCCCAGACGCCCTCGAAATCCGTCACCCCGGTCGCGCCGTAGACCAGCGCAATCCCATAGACGAGGAAGCTGGAGGCGAACGCCCCCAGGATGAAGTACTTGAGCGCGCTCTCTTCGGACGCCTCCTGCGGCCAGCGAAAGCCGCTCAGGATATACAACGGGATCGAGAGCAATTCCAGCGCCACGAAGACCACCACCAGATCGCCCGCCGCACCCATGATCATGACGCCCAGGGTTGTGAACAGCAGCAAGTAATAGTACTCACCGCGTTGGCGCTTGATCCGATCCAGGTAATTGTAGGCGACCATCACACCGAGCAAAGCGGTGATCAGCGCGATGACGTTCACCCCATCGCTGAACGGATCGGCGATATACATCCCGCCGAAGGCCCGCTCGCCGTCGCCGAAGCGAGCGACGCCGGCCAGGGGCAGCAGTGCCAGCACCAGCGAGATCGCCAGCCCCAGCATGGTCAGGCTGGCAGTGATGTGCTTGCGAGTCCGGGGGATGAACAGGTCAACGATCATCAACAGGCAGGCGTACAAAGCCAGGAAACTGACCGGTAGCGTCGCGGCAAGGTTGAGATCGCTCAGACTCGGGACACCAGACATCCGTCACCGCCTTTAATGGCCAGCCGCCGACAGCGCATAGCCGTTCACGTAGTCCACCAGGTCCTTCACCGAGCCGTCCATGAACTCGAAGAAGTATCCGGCTTGTAGGCCGATCACGAACACCATGACCAGGATCGGCACCAGCGACCATAGCTCCTGCCAGTTCAGGTCGGGCAGGCGTTTGTTCTCTTCTTTGTCGAGCGCGCCCATGAACACCGTATTGAACATGTACAGCATGTACACGGCAGCCAGAATGATGCCAATCGCCGCGAAGAAAGTGAACCACCAGCTCAGCACGCTCGACCCCGCCGAGCCAAGCAGGATCGTGAACTCGCCGACGAAACCGTTCAGGCCGGGCAGCCCCATGCTCGACAGCACGATCACCAGGGCAATGCCGCTGTAGAGGGGCATGGCCCGCCAGATGCCACCGAATGCGCTCATCAGCTTGGTGTGGCGGCGCTCGTACAGCACACCAACCAGGAGAAACAAGCCGCCCGTGCTGATGCCATGATTGACCATTTGCAGGATGCCGCCCTGGATGCCCGCAGGATTCAGCGCGAAGATGCCCAGCATGACAAACCCCAGGTGGCTGATCGAGGAGTAGGCCACCAGCTTCTTGACATCCTTCTGCCCGTAGCTGACCCACGCCCCATAGATGATGCCGATCACCGCCAGCACTGCCACGTAGGGGGCGAAGGTCTCGCTGGCCTCCGGGAACAGAGGCAGGTTGAAGCGCACGAAACCGTAGGTGCCCATTTTCAGCAGCACGCCCGCCAGGATGACCGAACCGGCGGTCGGGGCCTGCACGTGCGCGTCGGGTAGCCACGAGTGTAGCGGCCACATCGGTACCTTAATGGCGAAGGCGATGCCGAAGGCCAGAAACAGCCAGCGCCCGGTCGCCGTGCTGAACGTCAACTCGCCGCTATCCAGCTTGGCCAGAATATCGGGCACGCTGAACGTCCCCGCCTCATTGCCCAGCCACAGGATCGCCAGCAGCATCAGCAGGCTGCCTGCCATCGTATAGAGAAAGAACTTGATGGCGGCGTAGATGCGCTCTTCAGCCCCCCAGATGCCGATCAAGAAGTACATCGGCACCAGCGTCACTTCCCAGAAGATGTAGAACAGGAAGAGGTCCTGGGCCACAAAGACGCCGAGCATCGCCCATTCCATCAGCAACATGAACACGTAGTACAGGCGCACGCGGTCTTTGATGGGGTTGAACGAGGCCAGGATGGACAGGGGCATAATGAACGTCGTCAGCAGCACCAGCCAGATGCTGATGCCGTCCACGCCCACGTAGTAGCGGATGGTGAAGGAGTCCGCCGTGATCCAGTCCACCCGCTGCACCATCTGCAAACCGGACACGCCCGTGTTGAAGTTGCGCACCAGCAGCAGCGACGCGCCAAATGTGACCAGCGAGGTCACCAGCGCCCCCCATTTGTAGGCCTGCTCGGTGCGCGAGAAAAGCATCATTAGCACCAGGCCCACGAGCGGGAGCATGAGCACCACAGTGACCAGCGAAATGTCTTCCATAAGTTCGGTCCCTCTGGGTTACAGACCTAGCCAATCGCGGATCAAAGGAAGCAGGATCAAGGCCATCACCAGCAGCGCGCCAAAAAGAACGCTCATGGCGTAAATGTGCACGTAGCCCGTCTGAATCCGGCGCAGCCGCGATGCGGCCCGCCGCGCGGCATGGCCGAGGCCGTCGAACGAGCGATCAATGATCTGCTTGTCCACGCGCCACGTCAGGGCGCGCGTCGCCGCGTTGAACGGGTCGCGCAGCAGACGCTCGTGCACGTAATCGTGCAGGAACCGCCAGTCAACCTGTTCGGCCAGCCAATAGGCCGCGTTGCGATAGGGATAGACCACATAGGTGAAATAGAACTCGTCCCAGTAGAGCTTGGCGTTAGCCAGCGTAAACGCGCGCTGCGTCCGCGTGTTGAGGGCCAGCGGGTCTTCGCGCAGCACGGCCAGCGCCCGGTCGTTGTACACCGAGCGCGCCAGATAGATAGCCCCCAGCGCCAGCAGCACAGCGAAGGTTGCCAGCAGGAAGCTGAACGTCCCCGCGTGGGCATAGGGCACGCTGTGCTCCAGGAAGCTGGTGAACTGGTGCTCGCCCAGCAGCCAGCCCAGGATGGGGAACCCGCTCGGCACGTTGATGAAGCCGATCAGCAGGCTCAGCGCCGCCAGGATGATCAGCGGCACAGTCATCACCCGCGAGGACTCCTCGGCGTGCGCCGCCGCCGCGTGGCGCGGCTTGCCCAGGAAGATAAGGCTGACCTGCCGCCACATGTAGAACGCGGTGAAGGCTGCCGCCGTCAGCAGCAGGACAAAGCCCACATAGCCGCTGAGCAGCCCTTTGTCCACGCCGGCCTTCAGCGAGTCCAGCAGAATCTCGTCTTTGGACCAGAAGCCTGCAAACGGGATGATCCCGGCGATGGCCAGCGTCCCAAAGAGATACGTCCAGTAGGTCACGGGCATCCGTTCTTTCAGCCCGCCCATGAAGCGCAAATCCTGCGGGTCGAACTCGTCGTCGGCGTGCCCTGCGTGGCCGTGTGTGGCGTGATGGTGCCCGTGCTCCATGCCGTGAATGACCGAGCCGGACCCCAGGAACAACAGCGCCTTGAAGCAGGCATGCGTCACCAGATGGAATATGGCCGCCGCGTAGGCACCCACGCCCACCGCCGCCACCATGAAGCCAAGCTGGCTGATCGTGCTGTAGGCCAGCACGCGCTTGATGTCCCACTGCCCCAGGGCGATGAAGCCAGCTATCAGCGCCGTCGTCGCGCCGATGGCCGCCACCACAAAGGAGGAGAACTCGGCGGCGTGGTAGAACACGTTGGCGCGCACCATCATGTACACGCCCGCCGTGACCATCGTCGCCGCATGGATGAGCGCGCTGACGGGCGTGGGGCCAGCCATCGCGTCCGGCAACCATACAAAAAGCGGAATCTGCGCGCTCTTGCCCGTCGCGCCCAGCAGGAAGAGCAGCGTAATCAAGGTCAGCGTCGTCTCGAAGCTCAGCGAGACCATGCCGAAGTCAACGTTGTGCCCGCCCTTTTCCAGCCACAGCTCAGCCTGGTTGAACACACCCAGCGGCCCAGAGATCGCGTGAGCCTCCTCTTCGGCGGGCAGCGCCGGGGCGAACAGGGGCGCTCCTTCCTCCGCTGCGGCGTGGGGCACAATGGGCGCTTCGCCTTCCCGGTAATAGTCGAGCGTGCCGAACGTCCAGAAGGTGATCAGCACGCCCAGGACCAACCCGAAGTCGCCCACGCGGTTGACGATGAGCGCCTTGCGCGCGGCGTCGCTGTTCCTCCAGCCAACTCCGCCGGGTTTGTCGAACCAGAAGCCGATCAGCAGGTACGAGCACAGACCCACGCCCTCCCAGCCGACGAACATCATCAGGAAGTTGTTGCCCGTCACTAGGATGAGCATGAAGACCAGGAACAGGTTCATGTAGACGAAGAAGCGTGGAAACCGCTCATCGCCGTGCATGTACCCGACGGCGTAGAGGTGGATCAGCGTGCCGACGCCCGTCACGGCCAGCATCATCGTCACGCTCAGCGAGTCCACGCGGAAAGCCCAGGGGATAGTTACATTGGCCGATGGGATCACAATCCAGTCGGCCAGGATGGGCATGTCAATCACCGCCGCTTTGTAGCCAGTGTTGACCTGCGCGATCCACAGCAGTACCGCGATCACAAACGCCATCCCGCTGGCCCCCACCGCCACGATGCTGACACCGCGCTCACCAAGCTGCCTGCCGGCGAACAGATTGATCAGCAGGCCGGCCAGCGGGATCAAGACAACCAGCGGTACCAGGTCAAAGAAGTTGTCCATGCGCGTTCCTTTGGGCCTCTGGGCCGCGTTGGGCCAGGTCAGGCACGGTTAGCCCCAACAGCCTATCCCTTGAACATGTGCAGGTTGTCAATATCAATGCTCTTCTTGGTGCGGAAGATCGCCACGATTAGCGCCAGCCCCACCGCGACTTCGGCGGCGGCCACCGTCATGACGAAGAACACCATCAAGTGCCCGGCGCCGCTGGCCCACTGCCGGGCGAAAGCGACCAGCGCCAAGTTCGCCGCGTTCAGCATGAGTTCGACCGACATGAAGACCAGGATGGCGTTCCGCCGCAGCAGCACGCCCATCGCCCCCATGATGAACAGCACGGCGCTCAACAGCACGTATAGCTCAACCGCTACTTCCGAGGATCCCATGTGGTTTTCCCCCTCAAGTGTTCGCGTGGGTCGCGTCCGCTAGTGTCCGGTCTCGCCTGGGGTAGATTGCTCAAGTCCGGGCGGTGGGTTGGCCAGGCGGCGTTCAATCACCTTGCGCGGTGCCAGGCTCTCGTGCGTCAGCACAATGGCCCCGATCATCGCCACGAGCAGCAGCAATGCCACCAACTCGAAAGGCAACACGTAGTCCGTGAACAGCAGCTGCCCGATATGCGTGGGGCTGCCGAACGATGTCGCTGCCTTGTCTTGCAGGCTGATCACCACGTCAGTGAAGGAGTTATCTGGCTGGCGCTGCTCGGCGAAGACCCACAGCACCAGCGTGTTCGCCTCCAGCGCCTGCTCAGGCAGCTCAGAGACGGGCGCTCGCTGGCTGCCGGTCGTGTAGAGGGCCACGCTGCGCGTCCCCTTCGACAGCTCGAACTCGCGCGCCTCGCCATAAGCCAGCGCGCCGACGAGCACCTCGTCGTAAACTTCATCGCGCACGTCAACCCATGGTCTGTCGGGCAGTGCGTTCACAGCAACCAGGCGCAGCCCGTCCTTCTTGCCGCTGAAGTCGAGGGTATGGGCGGCGACTACCAGGCGCGCCCCCGGCGCACCGATGCGGCCAGTGGCCGTCAGCGAGTACGCCTTGCCCCGCTCAATGGTCACCGGCTGGACGAGCAGCGGGTTCGCGCTGGCCGGGTCGGCCCCTGCCTCGAAAATGGCGAGTTCGTACTCACCCTCGCGCCAGGGCGCAAAATCAGTGGCGGCGCGAAAGGCCACGTCCTGCGCCACCGCCTCGCCGTCCAGGTACACATCCAGGCTCGCCACGCCATCGAGGACGTGCACCACCCGCACCTGCGGCTCGGCTTTGCGCGGCTCCGTCTGGATGATCTCCCCATTGATCAGCGCCACGCTGACCGTGATCAGGAACAGCAAGGCCATGATCACCACCGCCGGGGCGAGCCAGCGAAAGCGCGACTGGATCGTGGGCAGCGTGCGCTCCGCGCCCAGGAGCATGATCACAAACAGGAAGAGCACCATGATCGCGCCGGCGTACACGGTGATCTGCACCATCGCCAGGAAGGGCGCGTTGAGCATCAAGAACAGGAAGGCGATGCACATGAGGTTTAGAATCAAGAACAACGCGCTGTAGACCGCGTTCTCGCTGATGAGCATCAGCGCCGCCGAAATCAGCGCGATTCCCCCCACGATGATGAAAAGCGTAAGCTCCATGATCCTGCCGTCCTGGTTCGTTCGACCGGTCGCGCCAAGTTACCCGCCTCAATCCTCAATGATGCGTTGCAGTGTAGCGCAAGATAGGAGCCAAGCCAAGCGCGCACGCGGCCCCGCTCCCCTGCGCGGGCTACTTCGGGTCCTCCATCAGCGGGATCGAGCGCGTGAACTGACCCGGCTCCGTCCGGCGCGGCGTGCCCTCCGCCCCCGGCGGCAACGGGTCGAGCAGCATTTCCTTGGTGTAGATCGCATCGCGGCGATCACTGAAGCTCAGACGGTATTCATGCTCCAGCACAATCGCCTCGGTGGGACAGGCATCTTCGCAGTAGCCGCAGAAGATGCAGCGCAGCATGTTGATCTCGTAGGTCTTGGCGTAACGCTCGCCGGGGCTGTAGCGTTCCTCGTCGGTGTTTTCAGCCGCCTCCACCCAGATGGCGTCCGCCGGGCACGCCGCTGCGCAGAGCGCGCAGCCGATGCATTTCTCCAGGCCGTTATCGTACCGCTTGAGCGCATGGCGTCCCTTGTACCGCTCACGCAATGGGCGCTCCTGCTCCGGGTACTGGATGGTGACCGGCCCCTCAAGCACGTGCTTGAATGTCGTGGCAAAGCCGCGTACCAGATTCATACATTACTCCCCTGACTGCGAACTGATACCACTACCCCGGCCCTTTTCCGCCTGAGCGCGACCCCTTGCCCTCTGTGCCACTGCTCCTGCCAGAGACAGTGCGCGCCAACGCCACAGGCACGCCCAGCATCCTATCGAGCACCGTGAAAGCGGGCAGCCCAGACCCCGCCCCCCCGGAGAGCGACACCACCTCCACGCGCGGCGCGCTCACCGGCTCTGGTTTGCGGCCTACCCACCCCAGCCAGAACGATGCGCCAGCGAGGAACAGCGCCCAGGCGATCACGGCCATGATCAGTCTGGCCGAGCCGCCAACTTCCTCATCCAGCACCACAGCGACCGCTGACCAGGCCACGGCCACCAGCGCGAAGGGCAGCATCACCTTCCAACCGAAAGCCATCAAGCGGTCGTAGCGGATACGGGGCAGCGTGCCGCGCACCCAGATCATGACCAGCAACAGCACCACCACTTTGGCTCCATAGACCAGCGGGCCAAGCAACGGCGCTTGGTCCACATAGACGAAGTGATAGCCGCCAAAGTACATGGCCGCGCCAACCACGCTCACTGCGATCATACCGATGTATTCAGCTAGGTAGAACATGGCGAACTTCATGCCGCTGTATTCAGAGTGATACCCAGCGGTCAGTTCCTGTTCGGCTTCGGGCATATCAAAGGGCGCACGGTTTACCTCGGCCAGCAGCGCCACTGCCATAATCGCGGCGGCCATCGGGTTCTGGAAGACGAACCAGCCCAGGATTGGCGCATCGTTCTGGGCGTCTATAATGTCTCCGACGCTCATCGAGCCGGCCAGCATCACCGGCACGACCATGGCCAGGCCCATGCTTAGCTCGTAGCTGACCATCTGCGCCGACGAGCGCAGCCCGCCCAACATCGCATACTTGTTGTTGCTCGACCAGCCAGCAAGCACCACTCCGTAAATGCCGATGCTGGTGATCCCTAGCAGCCACAGCACGCCCACGTTGACATCAACCAGTCCCTGCGACAGGCGATACCACTTGCCATCGAACCAGGGCACGGCGATCTTGGGGCCGAAGGGCACCACGGCCAGCACAATCAGCGCTGGCACAGCCTTGATCACCGGCGCAGCCCAGAAGACGATCTTCTGCGCGTGAGCTGGGGTAATGTCCTCCTTGAAGATGAGCTTGATCCCGTCGGCAATGGGCTGGAGCAGACCGTATGGCCCCGCACGGTTCGGTCCCACGCGCGCCTGCAGAAACGCCAGGAAGCGCCGCTCCAGGACCGTCGTGTAGGCGAAGCCGGTGAGCAAAACGACGAACAGGACCAGGCTCGTCAATATCGAGTGAATCACCGTGCACGTGCCGTGACCGGCGCACTCTATGACAACGCTCGATTCTCCTGGGCCAAACATTGCGGGACTATCCCTCCATCTTCTGCACGATACACTCGGTCAGCGTGCCAGGAACAGGCGTCGCACCCAGGCGCTGCGGGACGAGCACAGCGCCCGCCGGCGCCCGGCTGTTGACGCGGGCCTGGGCAGCCATTTGCACGCCGTCCGCCGTGAGGATCACCGCGTCCCCGTCCGCGATCCCCAGCGTCTGCGCGTCAGCCGTGTTTAGCTCGACATACGGCGAAGGCACGCGCCGGTGCATGACCGTGCTCGGCGCGAACAGCGGCTCGCGGTTGTACAGCAGGCGCACCGGCACTGCCGCCAACCCATTACGGGCGGGCTTGCTGGCCTGCACTGGCCGCACCGTCAGGTTGTATTTCTCCTTCTCAGCGTTCGTCGCCCACTGCACGCCCAGCCCGCCGTGATTCGCATAGGCGGTACCGCCGTAGTACAAGTCTTCGCCGCCCACTAGGGGGAATTGCGGCTCGACGTGTGCCAGATTGGGATAGCTCATCTCAGCGTAGCGCAGCACGTGCTGCGTGATGTCACGCATGACTAGGCCGGGCGCGATGCGCGGCTTTGCCCCGCCGGGCAGGTGCGCACTGACATGGGCGAACACCTTCCACGCAGGCAACGTGCCCTCCAGCGGCGTCTGCGCCATGTAGAAACGCTGCACGCGGCGCATGCCGTTGGTGAAGGTGCCCTCGCGCTCGGCAAAGCTCTGCACAGGCAGGAGCACGTGCGCCCTTTCCGCAGTAGGCGTCATGAACTGGGTCACCAGCACCACGAACTCCGCGCTCGCCAGAACCCCGGCCATCTGCGCGTCCTCAGCCACCGGATCGGCCTCGGCGATGACCCACACGGCGGGCCGGCGCGCGATCAAATCCCTGGTCGCCTGTGGCCCGAAGCCCATATCCAGCGCGCCCTGCATGTTCGCGCCGGGCCACACCGGAATCAGCCCGTTGTTGGCGCGCCCGGCGTGCCCCGTGATGATCAGCAGGTTGGCCGCTGCTTGCATGAGTTCGCCGTGCTGCTCCGGCGTCACGCCTTCGCCGCCGACGAACACAACCAGGTCCTTCGCGCCCAGCAAGGCCCGGGCCGCTTCCGCGTAGGGCTTGGGGACGCGCGTCCCCTTCAGGCTGGCCTCGAACTCGGCGAAACCCTCGGCCCGCGCCGCGACGAACGTTTCGTCAATGGCGTTGCTGCGCCGGGCCGTGACCGCGAAGCTGTTGAGCACGGCCACCGCTTCGCCATACGGATAGTGCAGCGCCACCGTCGCATAGCGGTCGAGCTTGGTCGCGCGCCCATTGGCAACGACCACCTTCGCCCCGCGATCAGCGGCCTGCTTGACTTGCAGCCACCAGATCGGCGCTTCTTCGTCCAGGTCGGACGCGATGACCAGAATCGCGCTATGCGGGCCGAGGTCTTGCAGGCGGGTGCCCACGCCAACCCCCACCTGGGTGACCTGCTCGATGCCGCCCATCGTCGCCGGCCAGACTCCCAGCAGGCAGTCGGCGTGCGTCAGCCGGGCGAGCTTGCGCAGTTCCCACAAGTCCTCATTCGACAGGCTGGTTCCCGCCAGGAAACCGGTCTCCTTACCGTGACGGGCAAGCTGCGCGGCAATCTCGCCGTAGGCCGCCTCCCATTCGACAGGCACCCACTCCCTGTCGCGGCGGATCATCGGCTGGGTCAGGCGCTCCTCCGATCGGCTGTGATGGTGCCCAAAGCGCCCCTTGTCACAAATCCAAATCTCATTGACGGCTTCGTTCTGGCGCGGCATGATGCGCTTGATCATCTTCCTGCCGCCGAAGTCGCGGTCGAGCCGCGTGCTGGCGCTGATGTTGCACCCCACCGGGCAGTGCGGGCAGAGGCTTGGTACCTCGTCCATCTCCCAGGGGCGCGCGCCGAAACGGAAGTCCGTCGTCGTCAGCGCCCCCACCGGGCAGATGTCGGTGGTGTTGCCGCTGAACTTCGTGTCGAACGGCGGATCGCTGACGGTGATGATCTGCAAGCGCCGTCCGCGCTCGTGGAAGGCCAACACGTCATCGCCCACGATCTCGTCACAGAAGCGGACGCACCGCGCGCACTGGATGCACCGTTCGCGGTCCAGGTAGATCAACTCGCCCAGCGGAATCTGCTTGGCCAGGTGCATCTTGTCGTCATAAATGAAGCGCGACTCTCCCGGACCGTAGGCCATCGTCAGGTTTTGCAGCGGGCACTCGCCGCCCTTGTCGCAGACGGGGCAATCCAGCGGGTGACTGGTCAGCAGGAATTCGAGGATGTCATCGCGCGCCTGAACTACCGCCGCTGAATCGGTGCGCACCACCATGCCGGGGCTGACCGTCTGCGTGCAGGCGGTTTGCAGCTTGGGGAACCAGCGCACGACCGGCTGCCCGTGCTCGTCGCGCTCCGGCTGGCCGGTCTCGCGGTTGACGGAGAGCGTGCCCAGTTCGACGAAGCACATACGGCACATGCCCACCGGATCGAGCTTGGGATGGTAGCAGAACACGGGGATGTCAATGCCGTGCATCTTCGCCGCGTCAACCAGGTTCATCCCCCTGGGAACCTGGTAGTCCCGACCGTCAATGGTGATCGTGATCGTTTCGGTCATATCGCTCCTCAAGAGCCAAGCCTTTGTGTGCACCAGGCCTGCTACGAACCTGAGGCTGCCCGACCGCACTGGCGCAGCCCGGCGTCGGCCCGGTCTATGTACGACTGGTAGATGTAACCCCAGGGGCTGGCCTCATATGCCTGCGCAGCCAACGCCCGCGCCCGCGCAAAGTCCTTCCTGGCATTGTGAACCTGCCCACAAGCCAGCCACTCTTCGCCGCGCAGCAGGTAGTTCACCGGTGCGCCTGGATCGGCGCGGATCAGCCAGGACAGCATGGCGATCTGCGCCCTGCATCCAGGCTTCGCGTCGCCTGCACTTTCCCGTTCCATGCGCCGGACCCCTTCGGAAGCCTGGCGGTCACGCTTCCGCCGCGACCGGCTCCGCCAAGCCAATGTACTGCTCGTACTCCTCGCGGAACTGCCGCACCGTGCTCAGCACGGGGTTGCAGGCGAAATCGCCCAGCGCGCACAGCGTCAGCCCCATGATCTGCTGCGGGACTTTCTCCAGCAGTTCCAGGTCATGTGCCGTCCCTTCGCCGCGCAGAATGCGCTCGTAGATTTTGTCGAGCCAGTAGGTACCCTCGCGGCAGGGCGTGCACTTGCCGCAGCTTTCGTGCTTGAAGAAGTGAGTCATCTTGGCAGCGGCCCAGACCATATCGGTGTCTTCGTCCATCAGGATGAACGACGCCGACCCCAGGGTGCTGCCCAGCGCGGCCACGCTCTCATAGGTCAGCGGCGCGTCGAGCACCTCTTCAGTGGCGCGCAGCACCGGGCCGCTGGCCCCGGACGGTAGAATACCCTTGAGCTTCTTCCCGTTGGGAACACCGCCCGCCCGCTCGTAGATAAGCTCGCGGAAGGTGATGCCCAGCGGCAGTTCATAGTTGCCGGGGCGCTCCACATGCCCGCTCATGCAGAAGATCTTCGGGCCAGTGCTCTCCGGCGTGCCGACGGCCCTGTAAGCGTCCGCGCCGTTCAGGATGATCCAGGGCACGTTGGCCAGCGTCTCGACGTTGTTGACCACCGTCGGCGCGTAGTACAGACCGCCGCCGACCTGCGCTGGGAACGGCGGGCGCACGCGCGGCTGGCCGAGCAATCCCTGCAGGCTGTTGAGCAGCGCGCTCTCTTCGCCGCAGATGTACGCGCCCGCGCCCAGGTGCACATAAACCGGGCAGCTCCACCCGCTGCCGAGGATGTTCTCACCGGCCAGGTTGGCCTGACGAGCTTCCTCGATCCGCTCCTCCAGGGCGTGGGCCAGGTCCCAGAACTCCCCACGACAGTAGATGTAGACAGCGGTCGCCTGGATCGCATAGGCCGCGATCAGCGCGCCTTCGATCACCTGGTGCGGGTTCTTCTCCAGCAACTCGCGGTCTTTGAAGGTGCCCGGCTCGCTCTCGTCGGCGTTGACTGTTACGTACTTCACCGGCGCATCTTTGGGGATGAACGACCATTTTCGCCCGGTCGGGAACCCTGCGCCGCCGCGCCCGCGCAGGTTGGACGCCGAGACAATCTGGATCACTTCGTCAGGTGACAGGTCATTGATCGCGCGCTTGAGGGCGTCATAACCGCCATTCGCCACGTAAGTATCAAACTGCCAGATGTCGGCTATGTCACGGTTGCGCAGCAGAATGTGTGCCATTGTCCTCAGAACCCCGCTCCTGTGCGGATTTGCCGCGATGGTGAAGCCCCCTCAACCCGCGCTAGACCCCATCGTTGTCGCGCTTGGTCAGGTAGTGAATGTCTGCATGCAGCGTGTAACCAGCCCCTTGAAAGAGGGCCAGGCTGGGCGCGTTCCAGTCCTCGATCAACGCCGCGATGATACCAATCCCCTGCGCATGCAGCAGGCGCTCCGCTTCGGCAATCAGACGCTTGCCGGCACCGCGTCGCCGGAAGTCCGGGTGCACCGCCAGCCGGTTGATCCAGCCCTTGCGCCCGTCGTGCGTCACCACAGCAACCGCGACGAGCGTCCCTGCGGCACGCAAGCCCAGCACCGTCTGCGTGCCCCCAGCAAGCTGCCGGGCAAATTGCTCCGCGCTGTCGCGCCCCGCCGGGCGGATGTGCAGCCCGGCCTGCCGCCAGAGCGCGAGCACGCTCTCATAGTCGGCGGCGGAGAGAACCGCCAGATCAAACTCGTCGCCCGCGACCATCGGCCTGCGTCACCCGTGCACTCCGTCGTCGCGGCCCGCTTCGGCACGCCACTGCTCAATGAGCGCCTTGACCTTCTCCAGGTCCAGGTTCTCGTGATAGTGGAAATTGCACTGAAGCATGGGCGCTTTGTCGCACGCGGCCAGGCACATCACCGGCTCGACGGTGAACAGGCCATCTTCCGTCGTCCCGCCGTGTTCGTCCAACCCCAGATATGCGCACAGGTCGCTGAAGAACTCGTCAGCGCCGCGCAGCGCGCACGGCAGGTCGGTGCATACCTGCAACCAGAACTTGCCTTTGGGCTTCTCTGAATACATCGTGTAGAAGCCAGTGATGGACTGCACCTGGGTTGGGTCCATATCGCATAGCTCGGCAACCTCGCGCAGCGCCTCTTCCGAGAGCCAGCCATATTCTTCTTGCGCCAGGTAGAGCAGTGCCATCACCCCGGAGCGCCTGTCCGGGTACTTGGCGAAGATCTTCTCAATCCGCTCAGCATGTTTCTCAGCCAGCACGCCACTACTCCCGTTTTGGTGCTCGCCAGTCCGGGCCGGCCATCAGCGGTCGGCGTCGCCCAGCACAATGTCAACCGTACCGATGATGCCCACCAGATCGGCGATGAGGTATCCCTTGGACATATGGGGCAGCGCGCTCAGGTGGATGAAGCTCGGCGTGCGGAAGTGCACGCGCCAGGGCTTCGGGCTGCCGTCGCTGATCAGGTAGCAGCCCAATTCGCCACCCGCACGTAGACCTCCCCTTTGGGCGGGCGGAAGCCCTCCGTCCACAGCTTGAAGTGGTGAATCACCGCCTCCATGCTTGTGCCTAGCTCGGAGCGCGGCGGTGGAACGTACTTGCGGTTGTTGGAGCGCACCGGGCCGCCCGGCAGGTTGTCCAGTGCCTGCTGCACGATGCGCAGGCTCTGGCGCATTTCCTCGACGCGGATCAGGTAGCGGTCGTACACGTCCCCATGCTGGCCGAGCGGCACGTCAAACTCGAAGTGCTCGTAGCTGCTGTACGGGATCGCCTTGCGGATGTCCCAGTTGACGCCCGACCCGCGCAGCGTCGGCCCGGTACAGCCGAGGGCGATAGCGTCCTGCGCCGACAGAAACCCAATACCCTGCGTGCGGTCAAGCCACAGCGGGTTGTCCGTCAGCAGCCGCTCGTAGTCATCAATGCGCGCCGGGAAGTAGCTGATGAAGTCGCGCACGGCCGGCTCAAAGTCCTCTGGCACGTCGCGCCACAGGCCGCCTGGCCGGAAGTAGGTGCTCATCATGCGCTGGCCGGAGACCATCTCGAAGATATCGAGTATCTTCTCGCGCTCGCGGAAGCAGTACAGGAACATGCTCATCGCGCCGATGTCCAGCGCGTGCGTGCCCAGCCACACCAGATGGCTGTTGATGCGCGTCAGTTCGGCCAGCAGCACGCGCAGGTACTGCGCCCTGGGAGGCACATCGAGGTCAATGATCTTCTCAATGGCCAGGCAGTAGACCAGGTTGTTGCCCAACGGGTTGAGGTAGTCCATGCGATCCGTCATCGTGATCGCCTGCTCGTACCGCTTGGCCTCCATATTCTTCTCAATGCCCGTGTGCAAATAGCCAATATCGGGCACGCAACTCACGATCTCTTCGCCATCGAGTTCAAGCATCAGGCGCAGCACGCCGTGCGTGCTCGGATGCTGAGGCCCCATGTTGAGGACTACTGTCTCGCCGCTGAGCGCGCGCTCAGAGACCAGCCCTTTGAGTTGCTGAATATCGCCTGCCCACACACTGTCCTGTAGACCGCTCATTCACCCTCGCTCCAACGATCAAAGACCACTGCCCTACTCGCGGGCATATGGCTTGTGCCTGTCTACCTCATCGAAGTTGAAGGAGAACTGCACTGTCTCATAGCCGAGCGGATAGTCCTTCCGCAGCGGGTGCCCATCCCACCCATCGGGCATCAGAATGCGACGCAGGTCAGGGTGCCCAGTGAAGACAACGCCGAACAGGTCGTAGACCTCCCGTTCCGACCAGTTCGCCGCCGGGAAGACTCCCGTCACACTCGGCAACGCAGGGTCGTCGCCAGGGAGGTAGACCTTCAACCGCAGCGACCGGTTGTGCACCATCGAATACAGGTGATACGACACAGCGAAGCGCGGCTCTTGCGGGTAATAGTCTACCCCGGCCACGTCGGACAGGAAATTGTACTCCAGGCCCTTAGTGTCGCGGCAATAGCGGCACACTTCGACAATGCTATCCGCAGCGACGATCACCGTGATCTCGCCGCGAAACTCCTGTGTGTCTTCCACAGCCTGCGGAAACGCGCTGGTCAATGACTCAACCGGGTCCAGCATAGTCGCCAACTCTTTCCCTTGCTGCCAGCCACAAACCGGCGAGCGCCCTCACGCCCAGTCGGTAATGCGTTCCTGCTTCACCCGCTCGTGCAGCGTGATGATGCCGTGAATCAACTGCTCTGGTCGGGGAGGGCAACCGGCAATATACACGTCAACGGGCACAATTTCATCAACACCCTGCACGATGGCGTAATTGTTGAAGACTCCGCCACAGGATGCACAGTCCCCCATGCTGATCACCCACTTCGGGTCGGGCATTTGATCGTACAGTTGGCGCAGCACCGGCGCCATTTTGCGCGTCACCCGGCCCGCGACGATCATCAGGTCGCTCTGGCGGGGGCTGGGCCGCATGAGTTCCATCCCAAACCGTGAGAGATCGTAGACCGATGCCTGGGTGCTCATCATCTCGATGGCGCAGCAGGCCAGGCCAAACAGCATCGGCCACATGGCCCGCGTCCGCGCCCAGTTCACGGTGTCTTCCAGCCGGACAGTGACGATCCCCAGGTCGCCCAGCTTTGATGTCACTCCCATTCCAACCCTCCAACCTTCCACTCGTACGCGAAGCCCACCGTCAACACAAAGAAGAACGCGCCCATCACCGCCAGGCCGTAGAGGCCATAGTCGCGAAAGACCACTGCCCAGGGCAGAAAGAAGATCACTTCGATGTCGAACAGGATGAAGAGCACCGCAACCCTGTAGAATCTTACGGGAATGCGCCGGATCGCCTCTCCGTAGGGCTGCATACCGCTTTCATAAGGGGCGAGCTTGCGCGCCGTTGGACGGAAAGGCCCCAACAGGCGCGACACGAAAACAATGAGGATGCTGACACCAATAGCGAGAACCAACAGCGAGACCATGGGGGCGAAGTCTGATGGCACGGTAATAAGCTCCCTATTACACAGTTGGCTTCGCGCTAATTGTTCTGATTAGAACAAGTATTGCAGAGATTAGCATAAAGACCAACCGGTGTCAAACCGCCAAAGGGGCGAAAGGGCACGCGCTCCTGAGCAAAGATACCACAAGCCGCTGAGATACGAAAGCGGCTTGTCTGCGCCTGGCTGTCATGATCGCCACTAAACTCCCCACAATGATCGGAACGAAAATCCCCACCC